>JBKPOM010000170.1:0-4859 GCA_046733115.1 Actinomycetota bacterium
CCGGCTGGGCCTTGGGCATGCCTCGCTCTATGGCATCCACGATCTTCCGACTATGGCATCCACGATCTTCCGACGGAGGTCTTTGGTGGAGTACGCTTTCATCGCTACACGATGCCATGCAGCCCATCCTCATCGCAACACGCTGTAAAACTGGCTGGAACAGCGCAACAACGGTCAAGATTGGCATGGAAGGAAGTCCCTCTCCTGCTTGAGGGTCTTGTTCTTCCGGCGGAACCCGCGCAGCTCCTCGCGTTCGTCGTTAGTCAACCGCTCTCGCTTGCCCTCGTCGATGGCAGCTTGGTTGACCCAATTGCGCAGCGAGTTGTCCGAGACTCCGATCTGCTTGGCAATCTGCGGAATCGATCTATCCGAGGAGCGAACCAACCGGACAGCTTCCACCTTGAACTCCTGCGGGTATCGCGGCGTTGACCCTGGCACCTGAACCCTTTTCTGAGAACCTGCGGTCCCCAGTGTTCGGGTGTCCGTTCCGCAGGTCAATTCCAACCTGGAGCAACTTAGTAGCGCTCGCTCATCCAGGACAGACAGCGTGCGCTAGATAGATTATAGTAACGGCCATAAGATGCAAGTGAGCAAGCACTAGTAGTCCCGCCGAACAGCGGGCAGGGGAAAGCGAGTATCATGCCCACTTCGCCTGAGAAGATCCTGGGTGTGCTGGGCGGCATGGGGCCGGCAGCCACGGCTGAGTTCCTGCGGCTGCTGGCAGCCTACGCCCCCGCAGAGCGCGACCAAGAGCATCCTAAGGTTTTTATGCTCTCCGATCCTGGTGTTCCCGACCGAACGGCTGCCATTCTGGATGGTGGCGAGCAACCGACGCCTTGGCTCAAGAAAGGTCTCTTCACGCTCGCCGATTGGGGCGCGGACCTGTTGGCCGTACCTTGCAACACGGCGCACTCTTTTATCGACCAGTTTGGGGAAAAGCTTCCCATCCCACTCGTGCACATCGTGGAGGCGACCCTGACAGAGGCGAAGAAGCGGAGCCCAGAGGGGAGCTGGCTGGTAGGCACGAGCGGTACTCGGGCAAGCGGCATATACCAGAGCGGAGCGGAAAAATTTGGCTACCCGCTCTACGTCCCCCGCGCCGATGTACAGGTAATGATCCAAACAGCGATCACGCTGGTGAAGGCCAACCGCATAGATGCAGCTGAGCGACAACTAAGATTTGCCTTACGGCATCTTTGGAATCGGCGGGATCTGCCCATAGTGGCCGCCTGTACTGAGGTTCCTCTAGCCTACATGGCAGGGGCTTCTCCGCCGGAGAAGATGATATCGAGCCTTGAGGCGCTAGCTCTCAGCTGCCTGCAGGAACTGTACAACCCGAAGCCTCCACTGTAGAGGACCGTTTGTCAGTGCTTGCGAGCTCTAGGCGTCATGCAGGCGACATAGCCACTGGAGCTAAGCGTTTCCAGCGGCCGAGCGCAGATACCTGGGGCACAGTAGACAAATCAGATAAGGCTCTTATACATGTGGAGCAGCGCTGCCGTCAACGCCGAGCCATCGAGCACGTCGATTATGGGAGGGTGATGCCACGGTCGATGCCGCGCAGCGCCACGAACACAGCCTTCTGGGCGACGCGCCGTCCCAGCGGATGCCTACGGTAGGTTCTCACCTTCCCGCGGGGGTAGTGAGGCTCTTGTATGGCGCAGTAGAGTGTTTTCTCCATTCCTTATCGTATCTCGCGAGTGTAACTCTACCGGTAAATCTCTCTGGAGAAGTAGCTTGGCTGAGCTGCTCGGTCGAAGGGGTAGGACCAAAGCCAAACCCCACAACTTCTTAGAACTTGACTTTTCTGCAGACGTACAGTACGTTCAACTCGTGTCGAATTTTGTTACCTTTTTTCCGTCAAAGGACTGTGCTCAGGCCCCGGCATCGTTTTCTGAACTCAGTAGAACCTTTCGTGGCCCGCTCCGGGCGGACCACGTGCAGACCGAGGTTCTCAACGGTGCTACGATCCTCCGCGCGCGTTCTGTCGATAGAGCGCCACGATTCTACGCGCAGGAAGACGGGGCTGGTTGGATCGTGGTCAAGGGGCAAATTTTTGATGTTCACTCCGAAACCGAAACCTCTGCAGTCGATTTGAAAGAACTTTTGCATCATTTCCTCGCGGAGGACCTACAGGCGTTGAACCGCTATGAGGGCACTTTCGCGCTCGCGGTATGGGATGCGCGGAAACGACAGGGCTGGGCCGTCAACGATCAGACATCGATGCTAAATCTGTATTACGGTGAATACGATGCCGGCCTCTACGTCTCTACAAACGCTCTCTCACTCGCTCGCGCCCTTAGCTTGGGCCTAGATCCGGGCGGGCTGCAGGAGCTTCTGGCGCGAAAGGTCTTGCTTGCACCGACCACGATGTTCGCTGGCTTACGGCGCGTGAATATAGGGGAGCACGTTCGCTATCTAGCGGGTACGCTTTCGCGCGGAAAGCATTGGCATTGGTATGAGCCAGTAGCAAGTTACGGGAGTATACGCGATGCGGCGGATGCCGCTGCCGCTGTGGTCGTTGATCGCGTCACACGCTACGCCGCATCTGGTAGCCCCGTGGTCTCCGATCTCACGGGCGGCTACGACTCACGTCTCTTGGCAAGTGCACTACACGCGGCCGGCCTGGAACCTGCGGTGACGGTCAATGGACCCCCAGATCATCACGATGTGAGGATTTCCCATCAAGTAGCTGAGACGATGCAGTGGAACATGAGGCATTTCGATACCCAGTTGCTCTTGACGGCCGAGATTACACCGGATGTGCAGCAGGAGTTGCTGTATCGTACCAATGGAGAACTCAGATTTACTGAGATGTATTTGCAGCGGTTAGTGTGGCCGAAGCTCGCGAAGGACTTTAATCTACACCTAGAAGGGAGTGGAGGCCCTCTATTGCGCTACATGCCCTGGAGCCAAGAGTTCTCCGGCATTGGTCGCCGACAGTTGGCTAATATAGATAATGTGTTGAACTTCCGGTTGCTCACCGATGTCCCACCACCATCCCTCTTCTCCCAGGATTGGTTGCCTGTCCTGCGTAGCCGCTTAAGGTCACGGCTCCAGGCGCTCTGTCGCGAACAGCCAGGGGCGCTTACGACGCAGCAGTGTGACGCAATACACGTCTTGAAGATGACGGGCCATGGCTCCCTGTACATATCTTCCGGATACGATTGGTTACCGGGTGCTGCACCACTGCTGAGCGCGGGAGTCGTAAAGACAGCAATCGCGCTGCCGTGGACGATGTGCCTTACCAGTCGACTCCAACGCCAGATGATCCATGACCTGTCACCGCGTGCCGCCGGGGTTGTAACAGCTTATGGCGGACCAGCGGAACCGACATCATTAAGGAATCTTCACTCAGTTGCATTGCAGTTCGCCAAAAGAGGCACTCACCTAGTTGATAAGCTGGATCGCATACTGTTGAACAGCGCCTTCACCAAGCGGTTACCGTCAAGCTTCACCAAGCACCTATACAAGAGTACGCTAGGCGCAGAAAAACAATCAGTACTCGGATTTCGAGGGCTCCTTGTACCAAACACAATGCTTAGCCGCACGCTATACGACGCCGAAGGTCTACGCAAGGTCCTGAGTGGTAGCGATGACGATTGGCAAGCGCGTTCCTCGCTGATTACCAGACTGGCGACTGTTGAAGCACTGTGTCGCGAACTGGACTTTGAACCTGAGGCGAAGTCCTTAACTTCTGCGCCGTCTGAGGAGAGGTGAGGCTCCTCACCTCTCCTCTCTACGACTGAGGCGCCTGGGTTTCTTCTCGTTCCTTAGAGCTTGTTTGGTAAGGGAGAGGGTTGGCGGTCCTGGGGGTTGAATCTCCTTCTGCTATGAGGATGACAGGCATAGCCTGCAGGCTGGCTATTCTCGTAAAAACACTTAAAGAAAATCCAGTCGCCGTTACCGGTAAAAGCGCCGCTTGGTAATTTCCCTTTATGGATGCCAAGCGTGATGTACTTGACGATTATTGTTTTTCACCCCCTTCTTTTCAATCGCGTTTGACGCGACCAAACCCTTGCGGGCTTGCTTCTACTCCCGCGGTCAGGCGCACGAGTAGAGTTGCAAACCTGCAAGATTATCTTTGGTCATTACTCGGTTTAGTGCTCTGTCCAGCACCGAAAATGAGTCCTTTGACCTGTGCTTTGGCGACATTACTAAAGCTGCCACCTTCATCATTCGTTTTTACAATCTTCCAGTTGGTGTTGCGTTCCTTGATTCTTTGAGCTTTTGCCTCTTCATGCAGATCAATCCCAAGTTTCTCCTCGATCCGCTGCACTCTCTTAAAGAGCTTGTAGACCAAGCGGTCAAGCTTTTCGGCTCGGTCGATTAAGGCGAGCTGCCTCTCAACAAGTGCGTCGATTGTTTGTTGTTTCGCTATGGTTTTTCACCTCCCTTTCCGAGTCCGTAAAGCTCACACCTGTCCCCTACCGGAGTAGGAAACAGGACTCAGAAACCTACAGCACGTTTCATAGAAGATGGACGGCAGCGTATTGCGTTGATATTGATCCACACCCGTCATGCATGTACGAGTGGTTTAGTAAAACCCTTCAGCGGGACCGTATGTACGCATCATGGGATGTGAGTCAATCACACTGAAATCCGCTGAAGGCTGACGTCTCGCGTCCGTAGGCTCCTGTGATTTAGAGGCTGACTAGAAGGAGAGGTCATCGTGGGCAGGCTGAGGAGTTTGCACAAGGGATACTGCGACGATCCAAACTTCCTGCACGAGACCGTCGAGAGGGTGGTGCGGCAACTAGTTAGAGGCACGGATGGCCGAGCAGAGTCTCGACTACAACGCCCACAAGGCCATGACTCGGCGCACCTGGGGAAACGATGGTTACTGGTAAGTTGTGGGT
>JBKPOM010000171.1:0-26743 GCA_046733115.1 Actinomycetota bacterium
GTGGGCTCCTCGCGCACGATAGACGTGCACATACGCAGGATCCGGGCCACGCTGGAGGAGAAGTCGGCCTACGAGTACGTCCACACTGCCAGGGGCCTCGGCTACCGCTTCGAGCCGAAGCCAAGGTCCTCCCTCCCCGAAGGCCGGGAGTAGAGGGTGACGCTTCAGAGACGAAACGGCACCCGTCCCGTCAGCCCCGACGAGCTCCAGAGGGTCAACAAGATCCGGCGCGACTTCGTCGCGAACGTCTCCCACGAACTGAAGACCCCGGCAACGAGCCTGAAGCTGCTGGCCGAAAGTCTGGAAGAAACCCTCGACGAAGACCCCGTCCAGGCACGCCTGTTCGCCGCGCAACTCAGGCAGGAGACCGAAAGGCTCGCCCACCTCATATCGGACCTCCTCGACCTGGCGCGCCTCGAGAGCCAGGAACCCACCGACTACACCACCCTCGTGGACGTGCGCGGCGTCCTGATGACCGTGCTCGCCCGCATGCGACGCGTCGCCCGCAAGAAAGACATCACCCTCCAGTGGAAGCGCTTCGGTAAAGCCGCCCAGTACACCGTCTACGGCGACGAAACCCAACTCACCTCTATGTTCACTAATTTAGTAGATAACGCCGTCCAGTACACACCGCCCGGTGGGCGGGTTGAGGTTGTCGGGGGCTCCGAGGGTTCGGAGATAGTCATAAGCATCTCCGACACGGGCATCGGCATACCGGAAGGTAAGATCCCACGCATTTTCGAGCGCTTCTACCGCGTGGACAAGGCGCGCTCGAAGGCCACCGGCGGGACAGGACTGGGGCTCTCCATAGTTCGGCACGTGGCCCAGAACCACGGCGGCAGGGTCACCGTCGAGAGCACCCCGAACAAAGGGTCCACCTTTACCGTCTGCCTGCCGCGCGTGTCGTAGGGCGGTTCGCTTCGCGAACCGAGGCATCAGGTTTCAGGCTTCAGGTTTTAGCCTGGAGTTTGGAAGGGACCGCTGTCGGGCTGCGGCGCGCAAAGGCCGTCCCCGTACCAGTCATTCCCGCGGAAGCGGGAATCCACGAGTAGCAGAAGACATAGCCCGTGCGCGGCGGTGTGCCATTTACCCGAACTCGGTATGAAACCTGATCCCTCTAGCCTCGGTTCGCATCGAGGGCGGTTCGCGAACCGCCCCTACATGCTCCGGAGCTACTTCTGGACCCAGTTGCCCTTGTCGTTCTTCTCGTACTTCTGCTCCACGGCACTCCAGGCGACGCGGTGGGCGCGGCTCTCCTCGCCGTACTGCTCCTCGGCCGAGTTGAATGCTTCTTTGTAGATCTCCTGGGCGTGTTTGGGAAGGTTATTCTTCACGCTGTCGGGAAGCTGCGTGATCTGCTTGTACGGCATCGCTCTCCTTTCTCTGGATCGCCACGGTAATGCGTACCCGCATGTTCACCAAAGAATGCAAGAGCGGCTCAGGCGAAGTGGTCCCAGCCGGATAACCCTTCGACGATCTCGTCCCCACGCCTGAAGGCGAAGTCTCCTTGCGTGACCTCCCCTATCACCGTAAGCGGCACCCCGACGCTCTGTGCCAGCGCGTCGAGGACTCGCTCAGGGGCGGAAATCAGGAGCTCGTAGTCCTCGCCCCCCGTGGCCGCGAGAACCGGGGGGTCGTGCCCGAGGGATCTCGCGAGTTCTTTGGCATCGTCCTCTACGGGTAGGAGGTCGAGGTCTACGTTGCATCCCATGCCACTCCGGTCGCACACGTGGCGCACGTCCGAGGCGAGGCCGTCGGAGAGATCGATCATGGCACTCGCGCCAAGGTTGGCGGCGACACGTCCTGCTTCGAGCCTCGGTTCCGGCCTGAGGTACCTGCGCACGAGACGTTGGTACCCTGTTATGTTTTGCTCTAGAACGAGCAGCCCCGCGGCCCCGGCTCCGAGCTCTCCGGTGACGACCAAAAGGTCGCCCGGTTTCGCCCCCGAACGCAGCACCGGCCGGGTGGCGAGCTCTCCGAGGATCGCCACGTCTACGGTGAGGGTATCGGCGCGGGTTGTGTCGCCCCCGAGCGGGTAGACGCCGAACTTTTCGCAGGCCTCCGCGACGCCCTCGAAGCAGCGCAGCGCGGTGTCGGGGTCTGGCGCTCCCCCGGAGGTCAAAACGAAACGCGGCGTTCCTCCCATCGCGGCCACGTCCGAGGCGTTGACCGCGACGGCCTTGTAGCCGACGCTCTCGGGCTGGGCCCAGTCCTTGAAGTGGTGGCCGTGGGTGAGCATGTCGGAGGCCGCAACCCACGTGCTGTCCCCGATCTCGAAAACGGCACAGTCGTCGCCGACGGGGACGAGCACCTCGGGCGGCGCGGGAGGCAGGAGGGCGGAGATCCTGCGTATAACCTCGAGCTCGTTCAACGGCGCGCTTTGCCGAACCAGTCGCGGGGGGCGAGGAAACGCCTGTAGCGCCGGAAAACCTCGCGCCCGAGCGCCAGGGCCGCTGCCCAGAAGGCCACCTCCCCCAGGATCAGGAAGGCCGAACTCGCCCATACTTTCTGCCCGGTGGGGAGCGGGACGAACACCACGGCCGGGGCCGCCACCCAGAACGATACCGCGGTCATGAGCAAGATTATCCCGATGAGCCGCGTTCGGTCCGGCTTTGTCAAAGCGCGTGGCTCTCCGTTCTCGGGCACGTTCATCGTCGCATCTCCCTTATGGCTCTCCAGAGCACGTCGGATTCTTGCTCTGTGTACCAGGTACGCAGCGAGCGCCACTCGGTTTCCGTGGCCCACGTGTAGGCGTCGTGGGCCGCTGTCTCCGGTTCGATCTCGCCTCCCGGGTGGCGTGCCAGGAAGCCCACGCCGGCGTAGAGCTCAGGGTCGTCGGGGGCGCGCCACGGCTCGACCCTAGCCCACCAGGCGCCTTCGATGCCGGCCCGTATGCCGGTCTCTTCGTACAGCTCGCGGCGGGCGCAATCCACGAAGTTCTCGCCTTCTTCGAGCATGCCGCCGGGGTTCTCCCAGAGCCCGGCGGGCGGCTTGCGACGCCTGAGCAGCAGTGCCCGTGGCTCGACGTCATCGAGATCGACGAGCACGACCCCAGCCCCGAGGTTAGTGGGGACCACGCCGGTGTCCTCGCGTGGTTGGGGTGGCCGGGGCGATTCGCGAACCGCCACTACGGCCTTCACGGACTCTGCCACGCTCTGGATGTCCTCGTGGTTCCACCAGCTCCGTAGCGACATCCACTCTTCGAGGGTTACCCACCTGTAGTCGAGGTGCTCGTCGGAGAGCGTGACCTCTACCCCATCAGTCTTTCCGGCGTAGGTAATGGAGGCCAGGCGTCTGCCGCTCGGTGCGTCGCCGACCCATGTGGCGATGATACGTTGGGGAGAGACGAGCATGCCGGTCTCTTCGTAGAGCTCGCGGATAGCCCCCTCTTCGAAGCTCTCGCCCGGCTGGAGACGTCCGGCAGGCGGCTCCCAGGTGCCCGTGGGACGCAGGAGGAGGAGCATGCGTCCGTCCTCCCTAATTGGCAGAATGCCGGAAACGAGATCGGCCTTCAAGGCACGCCCGCAACGAAGATGTCGTCTCTACCCACCACCCGGCAAGTATATGACCCGTAGGGGCGGTTCGCGAACCCTTTCTACGAGGCGATTCGCCGTGGTAACCAGGCTAGCACGTCCAGGCGCTTGGAGAAGTGAAGGACCGGAGCGGTCTCCGGCATCTCCAGTTCTATCTGCCGCGTCATCGCGAGCGTCTGGACCTCCGCCTCCGCCGGCTGGAGCGGCCACAGCTGGTGGTGGACCTCGCCACGACGAACGACGCCCTTTCTGTCGCCACTGTACAGGCAGTAACGCTCGGTCAGGAAGTTCTCGATGGTATCCCGGCCGCTCTCGAAACGTTCGCCCACGGGGCGGTAACGGGCCGCGAACTCCGCCGGTGGGGCACCCCTGTGCGTCCGGACGCTTCTGTAGTGGATTTCCTCGTTCGAGGCGTGGCAGGACATCTCGGCGTCGAAGTACGGCAGGTGGAATGTGGCGCGAGCGAGCCGGACGGCGAGGCGGCTGTGTGCGTCCAGGGAGAAAAACCAGACGCCGGGTTTGCCTTCCACCGTCACATAGGTGCGGAGGTTGATCTCCGGGAAGTTCGAGAGCCCCGGGATGGTGGGAAGGAAATGAGGCCTCACACCGGTCATGCTGAAGGGTACGACGCCCAGCCAGGCGCTGCCGTCGAAGGTGTCGATGCTCAGGGAGGGCGGCACGAGCGGCCTCAACTTGTCCACGTCGACGGGCCAGTGCATGAAGAGCAGGTCCCGCCACGTCATCCCCATAACCCACGTGCCGGCCGAAACGGGGTAGGGTCGGTGTCCCACCTCGCCAAGAACCGTCTCCGGTTTGAAGGTCTTCGCCATAAGCGATGGTTATCTTATGATGTGGCCGCGCTGTGGTCCGTGTACCCTGTCACGAGACTCCGGCGGTTTCCTGAACTACGAGCAGCGTGCCGCTCTCGACGCTCACCGTTGCCTCCCTGCCGATCAACTCGTTGTGGAACCCGAGGGTGTCCCCGGGCTGTAGGTTCGCGTTTGTGAGCGGATAGCCCATGCCTTCCAGGGTGACGCCCGTTGCCGGACCGGAGAGGGGGAAGATCGAGATGCTATCTCCAGCCGCTCCTTCCACGACCCGGAAGCGGGTTTCGACCACGAACATCCGTCCCCAGTCCGCGACGATGGTGGAGCGCAGCCCTATTCGCTCGGCGGCGAGCAGGATGTGCGGGAGGGCGAAGAAGGCCCCAGGCTTCCCCCCTGCCGCGCACAGGAAGTGGGCCGCTGACGTCCCACTTTCCCTGGCGGCCAGCACCGCGAGGTGCCCGTCCATCTTGTCCTTCCTCCGTGGATGGCGCCGTAGCGATGCGCCGCGTTGTTCGGCTTCTCGCGCGAGGTCTTCCCCGAGCGAGTCCATGTCACCGACGATCAGGTCTGGAACTATCCCGGCGGCGAGCGCGTAGCGGGCCCCGCCGTCGGCTGCCACCACCAGGTCCGCGCGCGTTGCGACGGCCTGGATCAGGCGTTCCGAATCTGGGGACCCGTTCAGGAAGATCGCGGCCCGCACGCTAGGAGGTCGCCGAGCCCCGATAGCGCATCTGCCTCGGCGAAGGCTGCGCCGCTTCGAGCGCCTTCAGCAGCACGACCACGACCACGATCGCGATGCCGAGGCTCGGGGCCAGATACGCCGCGTTGTACGCAGCCGAGTACAGGAAGGGATTCCAGCCGTCCGGCGCGTAGGAGGCGAAGAAAACCACGCCCGAGAGGAAGTGGCAAAAGAAGCGCGCGAGCACGGCGACCGTGGCGCCGAGGACGGCGCCACGCACCGTGGGCTTGAAGAGCCCCGCGAGGCCGAGGACGCCGAAGGCCAGCGGGTAGTCGAGCAGAAGCTGCAAGGGATGCACCACGAAGGGGTCTATAGCGAGGTCGAGGAGGCCGTAGGCCGTCCCTGCGACGACGCCCACCTTCCAGCCCTGCCTGAGGGAGAGGAGTATCAGGGGGATCATCTCCAGGGAGATAGAGCCACCGAAAGGCATCTTGAAGAGCACGAAAAGTCCCAGGACGAAAGACAGCGCGACGGCGATGGCCGCCTCGGTCAGCACCCTGGTGTCCTTGACGGCGTTCACGAGCGCATCCTCCTCCGTGTATGGGGGATACGCCGACAAGACTTCGGAATCTCCCTGCGCCGGCATTACCCGGATCAGGTTCAGCGGGTCGACACCTCTGTGCCCTCTCAGCCTCACGGCTCCCCGGTCTCTTTATCGCCCCCAGTTTAACCCACCGCCTGCGAGTAGCAACCCGAGCACGGTGGCCGAGTCCGTGATCCCGCCTTCCGAAGCCCTGCGCAAAGCTTCTTCGAAAGGCAACTCGACCACCTCGATGAACTCCGTGGGCTCGGGCCGCGGGCCACGCTCGTCCCGCACCGCCTCACACCGGAAAAGGTGACACACCTCCGTGCTCCGTCCCGTGCTCGTGTGTACGGAAGTCAGGGGCTCCAACGCTTGCGCCCTATAGCCCGTCTCTTCGAAGAGCTCCCTCTGGGCCGCCCGCTCCGGCTCCTCTCCCGCATCGACCCCGCCGCTCGGCAGCTCCAGCGTAAACGCGACCAGCGGTTGCCTCCATTGGCGCACGAGCACAACGTCTCCCCCGCTCGTAACGGGAACCACGGCGGCGAACCCGTCGCTTTCGAGGACGCCGTACTCGATACGTGCTCCGCCCGGTAGCTCGACCTCGTCCACCCGGAAGGCGCACCACGGGTTCTTGTAGAGGTAGTCTCGACCGAGCGTCCGCCAGCTACCGTCCTCCATGCGCGGAAGTATAGAGCGTAAACCCTACGCCGCTCTTCTGGCGTTCCCATCCAGCAGCTCCAGCACCGGCGCGAAGGCCTCGACGCCGGCCAGCGTGTTGGGGGCGAGCCAGACCTGCAGGGGGGAGATGCCCTCGCGGGCGAAGCCAAGCAGGCTCTCGGCCACTTCTTCCGGCGAACCTTCGAGCGGCTGAAGGGAGCCGAACAGCTCTCCAGCGGGCACCCGTACCGGAGATTTCGTCCCGCGCCGGCCATCCATGATGGTCCCCACGTCCACGAGCATTCCGGCCGTTCGTCCGAGGGGGACGGGTCCTGGCCTGCCTTTTCGCAGGCGGCGTCCACGGCGGCGCGCAGGGGTGGGATCTGGTCCGGGTGGCTGCGCCCGAAGGCGAGCCAGGCGTTCCACATGTCGGCGTGCTCGGTGGTGAGGCGCAACATCCGCGGAGCGTGCGCGCAACTCGCATTCAAACGCCTCGTGGTATTCGCCCGAGAAGTCCGCCTGTCCTTCTCCAAGGAGCGGACGGATGATCTTCAGGGCCTCCTCGAAGTGACCCACCGGCTTCTCGAACGGGAAGCCGTAGGCCCAGTACTCCGGCTCGTACCAGCCAGCGCCGAGGACCAGGACAGCCTGCCGCCGCTGGTCTCGTCCACTGTGTCGGCGATCCTGGAGCTGAGCCGGGTTCCGAAATCCCGTCGAACTGACCAGGGTGCCGACCTTCGCCTTCCTGGTCGTGGCCGCCAGACCGAGAGGAGTTTCCGCGCAGAGTCTCCCCCACGCCCCACAGCCGCGCGGCTCGCGGGTACTCTCCTTGCCAACGCGCAACCCCCGCCAGCTCTTCGAGGCACAAGGAGATCAACCACCGCTCCCCGAAATCCCGGCAAAGCGCGAGGCTCTCCTTGTACAGTCCTTCCGCCCGGGCGTAATCTTGTTGGCGGGACGCCACTATCCCCAGGTGTCGCAAGGGCAGCGAGAGTGCCCAGTCGTCGCCGAGATCCCGGAATATGGCAGCACTCTCCTCGAAGTAGGGTTTTGCCAGGGCGTAGTCGGCCGCGGCTTCGGCCGAGATCCCCGCGTTGATCAGGGAGATCCCGAGCCCCCACCGCTCGCTGGTGGTCCGAAACAACCACACGCTCTCCTCGGCGAGCGCCGGGGCAGGATCTCCCTGATGCGCCCGCAGCACCGCAAGGAAACCTAGAGCCTAGGCGAGGCTCACGTCGTCGCCCGCCTCCCGCGCAACGGTCACGCCCTTCTCCAGATCAGAGCGTCCCGCCTCGGGGGCGCCCTGGACGAAGGACAGCCAACCCGCGCCGCAGGGCGCCTTCGCTCTTGCCGGCGCGGAGGCGGGCTCGGCCCGCCCGAGCGCGGCCCCGAGCCACCCGAGCCCCTCGTCCCGGTAGCCGGGGTGGAACCAGAACCACAGGGCTCCTGCCAACCGCAGGCCTGCGTCCCCTCCCATGATTTCGCCCAGCGCCGCCCGCAGGTTGTCGTGCTCGGCTTCCAATCGTCCCAGGAACAGGCGACGCTCCGGGCCATTCAGACCGGGCTCCGACCCCTCGGCGAACTGCAAGAAGAAGAGCGCGTGTCCGCGTCGCAAGGTCTCCGCCTCTCCCGACTTTTCGAGCCTCCTGACGGCGTACTGCCGGATCGTCTCCAGCAGCCGGTACCGCCGCACCCCGGACTCGGCCCACTCCTCCGCCGCCACGAGCGACTTGTCCAGCAGGTGCGATAGCAGTTCCAGGACCTCTTCCTCTCGGACCTCCCCGCCGCAGCAGACCGCTTCCACTGCCTCAAGGGTGAACCCCCCGGAGAACACCGAGAGCCTGTGGTAGAGGATCTTCTCCTTTCCCGAGAGCAGGTCGTGGCTCCAGTCCATCGTCGCCAGGAGCGTGCAGTGGCGGGATGGGGCCGTCCGTCCTCCTGCTGTCAGGAGGACAAAACGGTCGTCGAGGCGGGAGAGGATCTGCTCCGGCGAGAGCACCCCAGTTCGCGCCGCGGCGAGTTTTATGGCGAGTGGTACGCCGTCGAGCCGGCGGCACACGCCGGCTCGACGGCGCGTTTCGGTCATTCAACTCGAAGTCCGCAACCACGGCCTTCGTCCTCTCGACGAACAGCCGGACGGACTCGTAACTGCCCAGCCGCTCGGCGGTCGCCGCGAGGTCGGGATCGGGCAAGGAGAGCGGGCGTACTTGCCAGGCGCTCTCTCCCGCGATACGGAGGGCCTCGCGACTTGTGGCCATTACCCGAAGGTTCGGGCAGGCGCGCAGTAACTCCTCGGCCAACCGCGCGCAGGCGTTCACCAGGTGCTCGCAGTTGTCCAGGACCAGAAGCATCTCCCTAGGATAGAGGTAGCGTACGATAGCCTCGGATGGCGAGAAGTTCGGCTGATCTCGCATCCCCAACGAGCGGGCCAGCGCCCCCGCCACGAGGTCGGGGTCCGAAAGCGGGGCAAGCTCCACCAGGCACGCCCCGTCCTCGAACCCCCGAGCCAGGTACCCGGCCACCTCCAGGGCGAGCCTCGTCTTGCCGCTGCCGCCCGCCCCGGTGAGGGTGAGGAGGCGGGATCCGGAGAGGAGCCGCCCTACCTCCTCGAGCTCCCGCGCGCCCGACGAAGCTCAAAAGCTCCAGCGGCAAGTCGCCGAACGCCCCGAAGGCCTGCTCCCCCGGACTGCCGCGCCGCAGGGCGACCGGCGTGTTCTCGATTTTCGTGCATCCTCTTGGGATGCCTGTTACCAGCCTACTGAAAGAACCATACCAGCGATGCGGTCACGGCGCATCGTACAAACGGGCGAGTTTCGGGGGTGGCAATTCTCTTTCGGCGAGGACATCTCGATGGCCAAGAGTCGCCCATGATGATGGCGCCAACGGGCCGTCGAATCGCGAAAAGCATAGGGGAGGGACCCGTAGGCCCCTCCCCGGCGTTACTTTAGGTACTGTTACTCGAAGTAGTTGGCGGCCTTGGTGGTGTAGCTCTCCATGTCGTCGGGGACTTCGTCCTCGGGGTAGATGGCCTCGACCGGGCACTCGGGCTCGCAGGCGCCGCAGTCGATGCACTCTTCGGGGTTGATCATGAAGTGGTCGCCGGCGTCGTAGATGCAGTCGACCGGGCAGACCTCGACGCAGCTCTGGTCCTTCGTGCCGATACACGGCTCGGTGATCACGTAGGTCACAGGGTCCTCCTCTCAACAATCTCTCGTAGCGGCTTTATACCAGTCGATCTCCGGCCCCAACACCCGTCATTGACGAGCATCATCGCGGCCCATGATCGGGATCATGCGGGCGTGTGATCTCGGTCAAACGCCCACCGTAAACCGCCCTTGCCGCGAGCGATTCTCAGCTACGGTCGCGGAGTTCGGCGGGCCTGAGTATGGTTATGCCCTTGCCGCCGAGGTCGAGGATGCCCTCTTTGGCGAGTCGCGAGAGCGCCCGGGAGAGAGCTTCGCGCGAGATACCTGTAGCCTCAGCCATCTCCTGCCGGCTCAAGGAAGGCTCGAAGACGACACCCCGCTTGGTGACGCGCCCCTCTTCGGTGGCGAGGTTGAGGAGCATACGGGCGACCCTCTGTGGGGCGCTGCGGAAGACGAGGTCGCCGACGAGGTCTTCCAGTTCGCGGGTTCTCGTGGCCAGCGCCCTGGCGAGTCGAACGGCGCCGTCGGGGAAGCGGCCCATGATCTCGAAGAGGTCGTCGCGAAAGACCGCGTAGAGCACGCAGTCGGTAAGGGCCGTGGCGCCCTGGCCCTGGGTCCTGCCTTCCAGGGCGCCGCCGAGGCCCAGCACGGAGCCGTCGCCCACGACGCCAAGGATCTGATCCCTCGCCTTCGGCCCCCCCGAGGAGCGGTAGAGCTTCACCCGCCCCTCGCCGACGAAATACACGGCTCCGGAAGGCTCGCCCTCTCTGTACAGGGTGGTGCCTGTACCCAGCTCGAGCACCTCGGCCGAGATCGCAAGGTCCTGGAAGAACCTCTCCTCGAGCCCCTCGAAAAGCTCGAACTCCTTGAGCCCATCAAGCTTCGTCAGGTGCTCGACCGCCCGACAACGCGCGCCTGGCAACCGCGCCCACGAAGGCGGCGCGTTCTCACCGTACATCGTCTCGTGGTCCTTCCAGCTCATACGATCTCACGTACCCTTTATACGCCAAGTGGAAGGAGTTTGCAGTGAGTAGGGCATCAGGCTTCAGGGGTTTGTGGCGCATTCCGGATTGGCTTTTCTTATCGAGGTCTCGTGCCGCATTCGAGGTGCAGCCGAAGTCGCCGGGTATAAGCCTGAGAACCACGCGCCGGATGAGAAATTTCAACCTGATGCCTGTAACCTGAAGCCTGAAGCCTACCGAACGGAGGAACGATGCCAGAAGACCACGTCACTCTGAAAGACAAAGTTACGCTAATCACAGGCGCGAGCCAGGGCCTCGGCAGGGAGCTCGCGCTTGCGTTTGCGAGGGAGGGCGCGCGGGTCGTGGTGAACGCGCGTAGCGAGGAATCGATACGTCCGGTCGCCGAGGAGATGGAAGATGCGGGCGCCGAGGTTCTCGCTGTCGCGGCGGACGTGTCGAGGGGAGGGGATGTCGAGAGATTGGTCGGTGAAGCGGTCGGGCGCTTTGGAAAGTTAGACGTGCTCGTCAACAACGCCGGTCTGCTCGGGCCCCGGGTCGCGATAGAGGAATATCCGGCAGACGAATGGCGAAGGGTCATAGACGCCAACCTCACGGGGCCCTTCCTCGTCTCGAAGACAACGATACCGCACATATCCCAGGGTGGGTCCATCATCAACGTGGTTAGTGGGGTAAGCGTCGAGGGCAGGGCGGAGTGGGGAGCTTACTCGGTCAGCAAGTTCGGGGTTGAGGGTCTCACCCAGATCCTGGCCGCAGAGCTCGCGGAGCGCGGCGTCCGCGTGAACGCCGTGGACCCCGGCGGGATGCGCACGGACATGCGCGCCGCCGCCTACCCCGAAGAGGACCCGCAAACTCGGATAACCCCCGAGGAAAACACCGCCGTCTTCCTGTATCTGGCCTCTGACGAATCGAGAGATGTGACGGGAGAGCGCTTCAAGGCGCAGGAGTTCGGGCGGACGTAGGATCTAAGTTCGAGGCTCGCCGAAGCCGTAGGGGAGGTGGTTCTCCGTAGTTTGCACCGGGAAGCGCCAGCCCAAGGCGGTGAGCCTTGCTTCGAGGTCGACGGGGTCGTAGAAGATCTTGACGATCCTGAACTCCCGCCCGTCGTTGAGCTGTCTTAGCGTCGTGTGTTCATTGGGCTATTCGCGCAACTCTCCGGCGGGCGTCTGCGCGCAGGGAGTCTACGAAGAAAGCGCGTCCGCCGGGCTTGAGCGCAGACCGGACGATTTGCCAGAAAGCGGCGAAGCGCCCTGGCGAAACGTGGGAGAGCCGGAAGCCGAAGAAGACCACGTCGTAACGGTCTTCGGGGCGCCAGTCGAAAAGGTCGGCCTAGGCGTAGCGGACGGGCGTCTCGGGGTGGGCTTCCCGGAGTCTGGAGCGGTTGATGTCGAGCACCTCTGGAGAGTCGTCGATGGCGGTTATGGAGTATGCATGACGGGCGAGCTCGACCGTCCACAGGCCGGTACCTCACGCGAGCTCGAGCACGTCGCCGGTGGGGCCGAACGTGTCGAGCTCCCTTCTGACTTGCTCAAGCTCGGAGAACACACCTGCGGTTCCACTCGGGGCCGCGGTCGTGGCGTCCCTTGCGTGGAAACCATTCGTCGTACTCGCCGGCGCGTGTCGGGTAATAGGCGAGCTGGCCTTCGAGTAGCTCGTCGTCCACTTCGTTCGAAGCCCTACGCCGCCTTCGCCTGCGTGTCGGTCAGTTCGGACTGGACAATTAGGCGCTGCTCGTAGTTGGGCAGCGTGCAGGTCTGGAGCGTGAGGATGTTCTTGCCCGGCTCGGTCTCCGTTATGTGGGTGTCTGAGGGGTTGACGATGAAGGTCTTGAAGACTCTGTAGGTGTACTTCGTGCCGTTCGCGTCGGTGACGTAGATCTTGTCACCCACGCCGACCTTGTTGAGGTCCCAGAAGGTAAGCCAGCTCTCCGTATTCGGGTAGCCGAGGCGGTGGCCGGCGATGTAGACGTTGGCCTCGTCGTCCCATGGGAAGCCCGTGCCTTCGAGGTGGATCGCCGCGTGCGTCTTAAGCGCCTCCTCGTCGGTTCCGCCTGCGTAGGGTATGTCGTCGTTCTCGATCCTGGCCATGGCCGGGACGGTGAGCTCGAGGGTCTTGTCCTTGGGACCGGTACTGGACGTGTTCTCCTCCGACGTCGTCTCCAGCTTGGGCACGTTGAAGCCGCCGGGGTTGTCGCTGTTGGTGGCGGTGCTGTCCAGGCGTCCGGCCAGGAAGAAGGAGGCAATGAGCGCGACGCCCGCCGCTATCATGAGCAGGCTCAACACCCAGGAGACGACGTTCCCTGCCCTGGACCTGTTAATGTTGTACTTCTTCATGACCGCGGCGATTGTAACATCGAAGCTACCTTTCGTTCCCCGATCGACGTCCGGGCGCTCAACGTTCTACGGGCAGATCCTCCCTCACGCCCCACTCGTTCCACGAACCGTCGTAGACGGCGAGCCTCCTGTACCCGAGCTGGTGCAACGCGAAGAGCAGCACCGTGGCGGCAACCCCACCGTTGCAGTATGCGACCACGGGCTCCTCCTTGTCCTCGGATACACCAGCCTCCCCCAGCCTGCGCGCCAGCTCCTCATCGGGGAGAAAGGTGCCGCTCTCGGGATCGAAGAGGCTGTCGGCATGCAGATGGGCGGCACCGGGTACGTGGCCCGCCAGGCCCGGCTGGCGCACCACGGCGCCGGTGTACTGGCCCTTGTCGCGCGCGTCGAGAACGAGGGCGTCGTCACCGCCGGCGGCGAGGAGATCTTCGGCCTCCCTCCGCCAGCCTGCCCTGGGTTCTGGGGTGAAAACGGACGGCCCCGGTTCGGGGACCCTGGTAGTCGTCGGGCGGCCCTCGGCGGTCCACTTCGCCCAGCCGCCGTCGAGGACGGAGACCGCGTCGTGGCCGTAGTACGTAAGCGCCCACCACAGCCTGGTGGCGAACTGGCCGCCCGCGTGGTCGTAGACGACGACGTGGGTACCGTCGCCGATCCCGAGCGAGCCCATCGCCTCAGCGAAGCGGTTCGGAGGAGCGACTTGCGCCGGCACGGGGTCGTCGGGGTCGGTGATGTCGCGGGTCCAATCCACGTAGACGGCGCCGGGGACGTGTGCCTCGTCGTACTCCTCGCTGGCGGCGAGGTACTCGGCCTTCTGGCGACCCTCCCCGAGATCCGTCTTCTTCACGTACCCCCTTATGTCCACGACGCGAACGTTCCTGTCTTCCAGGTGGTTGGTGAGCCAGTCCGTCGTGACGAGGGGATCGAACTTTTCCATATTACTCCTCGAAGATGGCGTGCTCTCGGGCGTAGGCTTCGGCGAGCACGCAGGCTTTGTCTTTGTCGTCCTTACCGAGGCTTCCTTCGACAACCTCGTTCTGGAGGTAGTCTTTGAGGACCTTGATCCAACGCCCTGGACTCCGGTCGAACTGCTGCATGAGGTCGTTGCCGCTCAAGGGGCTCTCCAGCTTCTCCACAGCGTCCTCGGCCCTAACCTCGTCCACCCTGCCCTTGAGGCTGCGCCAGGACTCCTCGGCGACTTGCCTCCGCCGCGGCGCGCTCCCCGTGATATCCGCCCTCGCCAGCTTGAGGAGCATATCCACGTTCGCGAGCATCCTGTCGCCGCGGGCAAGGTAAGTGTCCCTGACGAAGCGCCTGACCGCCGCGTCGGACCAGGGGTCGCGGCCCGTGGCGTAGCTCATCGGCCGCATGTGGTTGGCGACGAGATGGGCGACGGCGTCTATGTCGTCCTTCGGGTAGGCGAGGCGCTGCATCGCCCGGCGCGCTATCGCAGCCCCCACGTTCTCGTGGCCGTAGAAGTGGATCTTCCTGGGGATGGTGCGCCCCCCGCAAACCTCGCACTCGCCCTCTTCGGGCGTCTTCTTCGTGCTCTTCGCGCCGCAGTAGGTGCAGCGGTGCTCGTAGACCAGCGTCCTCGGTTTGCCGATGTCGTGGAAGAAGGCGGCCTTGCGCAGGATGGGGTCGGCCTCGACGCTTGAGACCACGATCATGGTGTGCTCAAAGACGTCCTTGTGGTGGAACTCGGCCTCCTGCTCGACGTCGACCGTCTCCATGAACTCGGGCACCACGTAGGGCATGAGCCCGAGACGCACTAGTGCTCTGAGACCAGATGCGACGTTATCTGAGACGAGGATCTTCTCGAACTCCTCCCGCTTGCGCTCGGCGGAGATGCTCTCGAGCCAATGGGCGTTTTCCTTGATGGCTTCTTCGAAATCCCGCGTCATCGCAAACGGCCTCTCAGACCTGCTCAACGTCGTCTGGAAGCGTACCGCCCTGAGCATCCTCAAGGGATCGTCGCGCATCCTCTCCAGAGGGTCCCCGACGGCACGGATGATGCCGGACTGGAGGTCCCGCCTCCCTTCGAAGGGATCCAGAACCTCACCCGTGAGCGCATCGGCGGCCACGGCGTTGATGGTGAAGTCCCTCCTCGCCAGATCTTCTTCGAGGCTCTCGCCGAAGCGCACCTCGGGGTGACGGCTGCCCTGCGTGTACAGGTCG
The DNA here is from genome assembly GCA_046733115.1 of Actinomycetota bacterium. Lineage (GTDB taxonomy): Bacteria > Actinomycetota > Rubrobacteria > Rubrobacterales > Rubrobacteraceae > Rubrobacter_D. The sequence goes on from JBKPOM010000171.1 coordinate 14,914, forward strand.
GTCCTGTAGGTCGTGACCTCGACGGCGTATCCACCGATCGTCGACCCGATGGTCCCGAAGCGCTCCCCCACGGTCCACAGGTGATCGGCGCGAGGTCCCAAAAGACGTTTGATCTCTTTGGGACGTGCATCGGTCGTCGCGTCTATGTCGGGGTGGCTCCCGCCGAGCAGCCTGTCCCGCACGTACCCGCCAACAAGGTAAAGTTCGTGCCCGGCCTCCCGGAACGCCTCGCCGATGCGCAACAGAGGTTGGGGCACTTCGAGCTTCTTTGTGTCGACCATAACCACGATCAGATTCTATTACCTGTGAGGTTCAAGTCTAGGAAGCGCTAGGCTGGGATGGCTGCTTCGCGGGAGGGGAAGATCTCGAAGTAGTCCTGGAAGCCGGTCACGGAGAAGATGCGCTCGACGGCCCTCGAGGGGGCGGCGAGGCGCAGGGAGATCCCGCGTTGGTCGAGGGTGTCTTTGGAGCGCATCAGGGACGAGAGGGCCGTAGAGTCCATGAACGCCACGTCGGCCATATCAACGACGACAGCGCCGACGTCCTCGTCTTCGGCGGCCCGCTCTATGGCGTGCTGGAACTTCGGGGCGGTGTGGAGGTCCATCTCCCCCCGCACGGAGATGATGGAATACCCTTCGGCGTGCTCGATTATGCTGACCTCGAATTCCGTGCCGGTTCACCCCTCTCTGGAGTCCATACAAAGCGGCCCACGGATCTTAACGCAAGTCGTGATCCCGGTAAACAACGCCCTTAGTACGGGCATGCAATGTTTTCTGCTAATATTCGGGCGTGATGGAAGGAAGAGCCACAGAGCGGGTTGCCGTCTTCGTCGACGGGGCCAACCTCTACCACTCGATCAAGAACTACTACAAGGGCGTCCTCGACTACGCGAGGCTACTCTCCGCGGCAGTCGGGGACAGGAAACTCCTGAGGGCCACGTTCTACATCGTCGAGAAGCAGGAGACAGACGAGACGCAAGGTACGACCTCGGCACGCTCCTTCGTCTACAACCTCAACAAGTTCGGCTACAAGGTGCGCTCCAAGCCGCTAGTTGTGCACGAAATCCTGACCCCGGCCGGGGAGAAGACGGTCTCCCACAAGGGCGACTGGGACATAGGCGTCGTCGTCGACATGATGCGCCTCGCCGCCCACGCGGACACCTACGTCCTCGTCTCCGGTGACGGCGACTACGTCGATGCCGTCGAGTACCTCCAGAGCGAAAAAGGCATCCGCGTCGAGGTCATAAGCGCAGCCCAATGCACCTCCCAGGCCCTCCTCGACATCTGCGACGCACACACGGATCTCGCAGACATTCCAGACCTTTTTAAGAAGGCATCAGGTTTCAGGCTTCAGCAGTCAGCCCAATAGCATATCAGCACGCTGCGCCCTTCAGTCTCCGCTTTCAGCACTTCAGCATTTCAGCTTGTCAGCAGATTAGTTAGCCGGCTAACTATTTATCGTAAGCGCTCGCGGCTTGCGGCATGAACCCTACTGAAGCCTGAAACCTAATGCTTGTAGCCTGATGCCTACGGCTCCCCTACGATCCTCACTTCCGACTCCAGTTCGATGCCGAGTCTTTCGCGGACCGTCTCCCTGACCAGTTCGATGAGGGCGAGGGCGTCTTCGGCTGTGCCGCCGCCGAGGTTGACGAGGTAGTTGGCGTGGATGGGGGAGACTTCTAGTTGGCCGACCCGCGTGCCTTTGAGGCCTGCTGCTTCTATGACGCGGCCAGGGAAGTCTCCGGGGGGTCGTTTGAAGGTGGAGCCGCAGCTCGGTCTATTCGGGGAGCCGTTCATGCGCTGCGCTCTGAACTCTCTTATGCGGGCTTTCAGTTTTGTCGGGTCGCCGGGGGCTAGCGTGTAGCCGGCGCGCAGGACGATCCAGTCGGGGTTCTCGTGCAGGGCGCTGTGGCGGTAGGAGAGGTCGAGATCTCTGTTCTTCGTTCTGATGGCTTCGTGGTCCTTGAATACGTCTGCCCAGTCGAGGACTTCTTTCGTCTCGGAGCCGTAGGCGCCGGCGTTCATGTAGACGGCGCCGCCGACGGTGCCTGGGATGCCGGTCGCGAACTCCAGGCCGGTGAGGCCGCGGCCAGCGGTGGTGTTGGCGAGCACAGGGTAGAGTACTCCTGCGTCGGCGGTGACGCGCGGACCTTCGATCTCGACGTTCGTCAGGGATTTTGCGAGCCGGATCGTGAGTCCCCTGATGCCGCCGTCGCGGACGAGCACGTTCGTGCCGCCGCCGAGGATCGTTACGGGAACGTCGTGCTCGCGGGCTTTCTTCGTGGCTTCGATCAGGTCGTCGACACTATTTGGTTCGAGCAGGGCGTCTGCGGGACCCCCTATCTTCCAGGCCGTGTAGCGCTTCAGGGGTTCGTCAAACTTGGCCGAGGGGAAGAGCCGGTGTAGAGTGCTCGTGTGCACGGTTGGGAATATAGAGTACGGGTAAAGGCTTTGCAGAGAGGGAGATATTTATGAAAGCGATGGCTCTGGCGGCGGGCAAAGGAACCAGGCTCTTCCCGCTCACGGGGGAGATCCCCAAACCCATGGCTCCCGTAGTGAACACCCCGATCATCGAGCACATCTTCGACCTGCTGGCGGGCCACGGCATCGAGGAGGTCCGCGTCAACGTCCACTACCTGGCGGACGCGCTTCTCGAAGCCTACGGTGAGCAGTCCGAAGTGAACGGCATGTCCGTGCATTTGGAGAGGGAGGACGAATTGCTCGGCACGGCCGGGGGCGTCAAGCGTCTGGCCGACAGATTCGACGACACCTTCGTCGTCGTCTCGGGCGACGCGCTGACCGACGTGAACATCACGGAGCTGGTGGAATTCCACATGGAGAGTGACGCCCTGGCCACGATAGCGTTGCGCTGGGTCTACGACACCTCGGAGTTCGGGGTGGTCGACGTGGACGAAGAGGGGAACATTAAGGGTTTCCAGGAGAAGCCCGACCCCGAAGTGGCCATAAGCACCCTGGCCAACACGGGAATCTACGTCTTCGAGCCGCGAGCCCTCGACTACATCCCGGAAGACACGTTCTTCGACTTCGCCAATGACGTGTTCCCGAAATTATTGGAGAACGGGGAAAAGTTCGTCGGATATCGGGAGGACTTCTACTGGTCTGACATAGGGACGCTCGAGGCTTATCGGCAGGCCCAGTACAACGTGCTCTCCGGCAAGGTAGGGGTCAAGATACCGGGCGAAAAGCGGGGCGAGGGGCTGTGGGTTGCGGAGGACGCCCAGATACACTCTTCCGCAGAGATGGAAGGCCACGTCCTCGTGGGAAGGGACGCGGTGGTCGGGCGCGGCGTCAAGCTCTCAGGCGACGTGACCATCGGGAGCGACTGTTGGATCAGGCCGAACGCCACGATCAAACGCAGCATCCTGCTCCCCGGCTCGAGCGTCGGCGACGGTGCGTATCTCGAAGATTGCATCGTCGGCCACCACTACGACGTACGCCCCCAAGAGACCATCAGGGGCGGCGCCCTGATCCGCCGCGCATAGGTATCAGGCTACAGACATCCAGTTTCAGGTATGGGAATCTGGAGAGGGTACCCCGGGTTATGTGGCCTGGTGCGCATCCGTTAGGCGAAGGTCACCGTGTTCAGAAACGGGCGCCGCCCAGCACGACCCCTGAAGCCTGATGCCTAATTTAACTTGTCGGTCTCACCAACCGGTAGCCGAACCCACGCACGGTCTCTATCAGCTTCGGGTCGTGCGGGTTGTCGCCGAGCTTATTGCGCAGGCGCTGGACGTAGACGTTCACCGTCCGTTCGTCTATGTATTCCTCTTCGCCCCAGACCTGCCTGAGGAGGGCGGTGCGAGGGAAGACCCTTCCGGGGCTCCGGGCCAGGGTGTGGAGGAGCTTGAATTCGCGCGGGGAGAGGAGTATTTCTTTACCGTCCTTCAAGACCTGGACCTGGTCGGGGTCGATCTCCAGGTCGCCCACGTAGATCCTGTCGGATTCCCCGTTCCCGGCGCGCTCCCTCTTGCGGAAGATCTGCTTTACCCGCGCCACCAGCTCCCTCGGATTAACCGGCGAGCGCATATAGTAGTCGGCCCCTAGCTCTATCCCGACTATACGATCCATGGTGTCCTCGTCCCTCAAGAGCGCGACGGTCGAGACGCCAGGTTTCTGAACTGCGGAGATCACCTGGAATCCTCGCTCGTCGGGCAGGCGGTTATCTACCACGGCGATCTCGAAGTCTTCCCTACCGGCTATCTGCCGCGCCTGCGAGCCCGAGCCGGCGGGGATCACACGCCACCCCTCCCCGGAGAGCGCCCGCCTCAGATGCAACCTCTCCTCATCGTCCCCGATCACAAGCAGTACAGATGCGCTCAATACGCCACGCCCACCTTCGCTCCGCAAACGCCCAACGTCACCGGCAAAGTATATCCATAAATACTCGCCTTAGGAGCGCTTACCTTGAGAGATGCCCTGCCCGGCGGTATCATGTGCACTCCGATGCGCTCGTAGCTCAGCCGGATAGAGCGTCTGACTACGAATCAGAAGGTCGCAGGTTCGAGTCCTGCCGAGCGCGCCACATAAATACTGTGATTTGCAGGGTGATTGCGGAGTATAAAGTAGGCCCCGGCATCTAGCCGGGGCCTTTTGACAGTAGTTTGACAGTAACCCGCTAAGAGAACATCGCCGCGAAACGTCCGACAGCCTCCTCCTGTATATCCTGCGAAAGGTGAGAGTAAATATTCAGGGGCGTGCTTATGCGGGAGTGTCCTAGCATCTCTTGGACAATCTGAGGGTTCTTGACGTGGGGCATCATGAGGCTGGCGAAGGTGTGGCGCAGGTCGTGGAAGCGTATGTAGGGTAGCTCAGTCCGCCGCAGGGTTGGCGAACACGTTCTGGGAGACGTCGATTACGCTCTGGACAGTCACGAGCGCCAGCGTGAAGGCCGAGTCCACCAGCGGCCGGCCGAACTCCCTCTGCGCCGAGAGGTGATGATCGAAGTGTATGGGGGCCGCGTTTCGCGTGAGCAGGGTGAACTAGAGGTTGTCCGTGGTGGTCACGGTGCGCCCCAGGGGGTGCTCGTAGACGTCGCCGACCTCGAAATCCTCGAAGAGCCGGCCTCGCCAACCCTCTTTCGCCGCCACTTCTCCCTCCTCAGGTCTCTCGTCGTTCTCGGCGCCTGGCAGCCGAGATGCCCAACGTCGCTATCTTGCCAACCCGCCTAACGCGACGCGCATCCGTTCTGCTCCTGCCACGATGCTCTCGTAGTCCGTCGAGTAGGCCAGGCGGATGAACCCTTCACCGCTCGCTCCGAAGGCGGTGCCGGGCACGCAGGCGACCCGAGCCTCCTCGAGCAGGTAGGCTGCCATGGCGCGCGAGTCCATCTCGTAGCCGCGGAAGGCAGGGAAAGCGTAGAAGGCGCCGCGGGGTGTGGCGCAACTAACTCCGGGAAGGTTATTCAGGGCTTCGACTAGGAAGCGGCGCCGCCGGTCGAACTCCCCAACCATCTCGGACACGCACTCTTGGGGTCCCCGGTAAGCCACGGCTGCGCCAAACTGGGCGAACGTGTTGGCACAGGTGGTAGCGTGCTGGTGCGCCTTGAGCATGTGCCGGACCAAGTCCCGATGACCGGCCGCGTACCCCAGCCGCCAGCCGTCCATGGCGTAAGCCTTGGAGAACCCGTTGATGGTCACGGTGCGCTCGAACATGCCGGGTAGGCTGGCGATGCTCGTGTGCTTTGCGCCGTCGTAGAGCATCTTGTCGTAGATCTCGTCCGAGAGGACGAGCAGCCCTTGCTCGATACACAGCCCCGCAAGCGCCCGCACCGTCTTCGTCTCCAGCACGGAGCCCGTCGGGTTGTGGGGACTGCAAAGGACCAGCATCTTCGTACGTGGGGTTATCCGCGCCGCCACGTCCCCCGGGTCCAACTCGAAGCCGTTCTCTTCTCGCAGCGGAACCGGGACGGGGCGGGCGCACACGAGCCCGGCGCAGCCGGCGTACATCTGCCAGGAGGGCTCCGGGACCAGCACCTCATCTCCCCCGCCGAGGAAAGCCAGGAAGGCAACCAAGACGGCCTCCGTACAACCGACCGTAACCAGGACCTCCGTCTCGGGATCCACCCGGATGCCGTTCTCGCGCTCCAGCCTCTCGGCGATCGCGTGCCCGAGCTCGGGGATGCCGCGGTTGGAGCTGTAATGGACCTGCCCGTTCTCCAGGGCCTTGATCGCCGCCGCCTTGATGTGCGCCGGGGTGTCAAAGTCCGGGCGCCCGATCTCCATGTGGGTAATGCTGGCGCCCGACTCCTCCAGGCGTTTCACTCGCTCGAAGACCTCCCGGATGCCGGAGAACGCCACCTTGGTCATTCGTTCGGACGCGACGGCGGAGGCGTTCATCGAACCTCCCTCTCGTGCGACTCTAGAACGGAACGGGGATGGCCCGCGTCCCGCTCTCGCACGTCCCGAAACCGAACACGGCGTGAGTCTCCGGGCCCGGCGGGACGTTTCGCGAACCGGTGTTCTGGAGGTTCATGGGCCTACCCCTCCAGAAGCAGTGATTCCGGGTCCTGGATCAGGTCCCGGACACGCGCGAGGAAGCTGACGGCCTCGGCGCCGTCTATGACGCGGTGGTCGTAGGAGAGCGCGAGGTACATCACCGGGCGTACCACGACCTCACCGTCGACGGCCACGGGGCGTTCTTGGACCCCGTGCATCCCGAGGATGCCGACCTGAGGAGTGTTGAGGATCGGTGTGCTCATGAGGTTGCCAAAGACGCCGCCGTTGGTGATGGTGAACGTGCCCCCTTGCAAGTCTTGCAGCTTCAGTTTGCCGTCACGACCCCTCTTGGCTAGCTCCGCCACGTCCGCCTCTACCTCGGCAAAGCTCTTCTTGTCCGCCTCGCGCACCACCGGGACGACGAGCCCCTCGCCGGTCGAGACCGCGACCCCGATGTCGTAGTATTTTTTCAGGACCAACTCATCGCCTTGTAGCTCGGAGTTGGCCTGCGGGAAGGCCTTAAGCGCCCCCACCACCGCCTTGACGAAGAAGCTCATGAACCCGAGCCTGACGCCGTGGCGTTCCAGGAACTCGTCCTTGCGCCGCCGCCGGAGGTCCATGACCGCGCTCATGTCCACCTCGTTGAAGGTGGTGAGCATCGCCGCCGTCTGCTGCGCCTCGACGAGCCTCTTGGCTATGGTCTGGCGCCGCTTGGAGAAGCGCACACGCTCCTCCAGGGCTCCCCGGCCTTTCCGGCCGGACCCCGGGGGAGTCCGATTGGTGAGCGCCGGTACCGGCACTCACCGGCTCCGTGCGCTCCGGTGGCCGAGCCTGGGCCTCCGTCGGGGTCTCCTCACGGGGAGCGGTGCGGGAGTGCTCCCGCACCGCTCCCCGTCCTCGCGCTTGATGCGCCCGCCCGACCCGCTGCCCAAGACCTCGGCGCGGTCGATCTCGTACTCCCGGGCCAGCTTCCTCACCGACGGCGAGGCGCGGCCCGCTCCGTCCTCGACCTCCCGGTGCCCGTTCGACTCCTCGGCCTGCGGTTGCTCTTCCTCTCGCTCTTCTGGTTGCTCGGGGGCTGCGCCGTCGGCCTCGCTTATGGTGCCGATAATCTCGCCGACGTTCAGGGTCTCGCCCTCGCCCTTGGAGATGGACTCGAGGACGCCGTCCTGCTCGGCCTCGACTTCGAAGTTGATCTTGTCGGTCTCCAGCTCGACGAGCGCCTCGCCGACTTTCACCGCGTCGCCCTCCTGCTTGCGCCACTTCCCCACTGTCGCGTCGGCGACCGACTCCCCGAGCTCAGGGACGTGTATCTCAACCGGCATGTCTCACCAGCCCTCCCAGAACCTTGCCTCCCTGCTCATCTCAGTCACTCCTTCCCGGAGTACGACCCTGGGTCCCTCGAACGGCACCCTCGACCTCGCCCAAGCCATCCTCCCGGAAGGCAGAGAGAATGAGCTGCCCGTGCTCCCGCTTGTGGAAACCCGCCGATCCCTGCGACGGCACGGGCCGTGCCGGCTTGCCGACGTACCTGACCGGTAACTCCTTGCCGAGGAGCTTCCTCAAACGTGGCTCCATAAAGAACCACGCTCCCGCGTTCTCCGGCTCCTCTTGCACCCAGACGACCTCGCGCAGGTTCGGGTAGCCCTCGACGACCGTCCGGATCTCGTCCTCCGGGAATGGGTACAGCAATTCGATCCTTACGACCGCTGTGGCGCTCGCGTCTTGTTCGCGCGCCTCGCTGGAGACGATCTCCACGAAGATCTTGCCGGAGCAGAGCACGAGCCGCTCGACGGACTTTGCTCCTGCTCTGGCCCCTTCGTCGTCAAGCACCGGGCGGAACCGGCCCTCTGACAGGTCCTCGAGGGGGGACGCGACCATCGGATGCCGGAGCAGGCTCTTGGGCGTCATGAGGACCAGCGGGCGTCGGTCGTCCCCGAGCCCTGCCTGGGCGCGCAAGAGGTGGAAGTACTGGGCCGCGGTCGTACAGTTGGCCACCCGTATGTTCCCAGCGGCCGCGAGCTGTAGGAAGCGCTCCAGCCTCGCGCTCGAGTGCTCCGGCCCCTTCCCCTCGTGACCGTGCGGGAGGAGAAGGACGAGGCCGGACCGTTGGCCCCACTTGTACCGCCCGGAGACGACGAACTGGTCGATGATGGGCTGGGCGACGTTAGCGAAGTCCCCGTACTGGGCCTCCCACAACACCAGCGCCTCCGGCGCGTTGAGGGCGTAGCCGTACTCGAAGCCCATCGCGGCGATCTCGGAAAGCGGGCTGTTGTGGACCGCGAAGGAGGCCTTCGCCCCAGGAACGTGGTGCAACGGCACGTAACTCTCGCCGGTCTGCACGTCGTAGAGGGCGGCGTGGCGTTGGGAGAACGTGCCACGCACCGTGTCTTGCCCGGTGAGCCGGACGGGGACGCCGTCCTCCAGCAGCGTGGCGAAGGCCAGCGCCTCGGCGTGCGCCCAGTCTATGGCCTCGAGGTCGCCGCGGCTCTTGCGCAAGAGGCGCTCGAGCTTGGGGTTCGGGCTGAAGCCCTCGGGCCGCCGGAGGAGGGACTCGTTGAGCGCCTCTAGCCTGTCCGAGGCGACGCCCGTGTGAGGCATGCCGCCCGCGGGTGGATCGGGTTGTCCTGCGCTCGTTATGGATACCTCGGAGCCCTCCATCTCCTTGTGTATTCTGTCGAGCACGTCCCAGGCCTTTTCGGCCATTGCTTCGGTTTCGCCTTCCTCGATCACGCCACGCTCTTCGAGCTTTCTCCCCCAGATCTCGCGCACGGTCGGGTGTTCGCGAACGACCTCGTACATCTTGGGCTGGGTGTAGGCCGGCTCATCGCCCTCGTTGTGCCCCCTTCGCCTGTAGCCGATGAGGTCGATCACGAAGTCCTTACTGAATTCTCTGCGATAGGCGTAGGCCATCTCCGTCGCCGCTAGGCACGCCTCCGGATCGTCGGCGTTGACGTGGACCACTGGTACGTCGTACCCCCTGGCCGGGTCGCTGGCGTAGGCCGTCGAGCGGCCCTCCCAGGGCTCCGTGGTGTAGCCGATCTGGTTATTGGCGACGATGTGGATCGTCCCGCCTGTGGTGTAGCCGGGCAGCCGGCAGAGGTTCAGCGTCTCGGCTGCCACCCCTTCGCCCGCGAAGGCGGCGTCCCCGTGCGTGAGCACGGCGAGCGCCGCCTTCGCGTCGCGCTCGGGGAAGCCCGGCCCGTCGCGCTTTTCCTGAGCAGCCCGGGCCATCCCCTCGGCCACCGGATCCAGGTATTCCAGGTGGCTCGGGTTGGGCGGCAGGTCCAACAAGACCTTGCGATCTTCGTCCGTCTCGCCGACGTAGTAGCCGCGCGCGCCCTGGTGGTGTTTCACGTCTCCGACCCACCCGCCGTCCTCGTCCGAGCCGCCCGGCCGCTCGAACAGGCCGAAGATCGCGGCGTAAGGCTCGCCGAGCAGGTGCGCCAGGAGGTTTAGCCGTCCCCGGGAGACGGTCCCCATGACCACCTCGGGGATGCCGTCCTCGGAGGCGCGCCGCACGAGCCGGTCCAGCATCGGCACCGACATATCCAGGCCCTCCAACCCGAACCTCGTTTGCCCCAAGAAGGTCTTCTGGAGGAACCTCTCCAACGTGTCCACTTCGGTGAGACGTTTCAGGAGCTTTACGGCTTCCTCGGCCCCCAGCCTGCCCCCATAGCGCCCCGACTCGACGGCGTCCCTGAGCCAGAGTCGCTCCTTCGGGTCTCGCACGTGCGCGAAGTCGTACCCGGAGGCACCGCAGTAGATACGCCGCAGCTCGTCCACCGCGCGCCTGACAGACGGCACACTCTCTCCCAGCGGGCCGTTAACAACGAGACCGGCCGGCAAGCCCTCCAAGTCCTCCTCGCTCACGCCGTGGAAGTCAGCCTCGAGAACAGGGTCCAGGGGTGCCGCGCTTCCGAGGGGATCGAGCCGGGCCGCCGCGTATCCGAAGCTCCTTATGCCCTCCACCAGCCGTGTCGCCTTAAGCGCCTTGTCGAGGGCAGCCGCGGGGAACCCCTCGTCCTCGGCTCCGCGCCTCGGTGGGCTCCAGCGCTCGAAGAAGCCGCGGGTAACCTCGTCCACGGAAGCCGGATCGTCCCGGTAACCCTCGTACATCTCAAGGACGTAAGCGAGGTTGGGACCGTGAAACCTTGCCCCCGCCGGATCACTCGGCTGGCTCAAGCTTGATAACCCCCGTCTAACGCCTCTGTACGGCGATTTTGGATACTGTATAATAAATTTGATGGTTGGTGAACACAAGGGGAAGAGGCGTTCGAGACATGGTAGTGTTGGACGGGGTCATAGCCAACCGCATGTCCTTAACGCCGAAGTCTCGGAGTACCTCGGTCCGGACTGTGGCAGGAGAAAGGGTCGAGGGCGCCGTGGGGACGATCCGAGACGTCGAAGGGTGCGGTAGTCTAGCGGCGGTGGGCGTGCTCGGCGAGTTCGGCCCGCTGAGCGGTACGCCTACGAGAGGGCCGGGCGAGGACATGCGGGCTGTGGACGCCCTGGAAAGACGAGGCGCGGACTACCGGCTTGCGGCCAAGCTCGCCGAACTCCGCCTCACGCTGGATAGTGTCTTGACACACCGTCGTGCGGACGTAACTTTGCCCGCTTGATACTCTGGTGAGGTCTTGCAGAAAGAATCGAGGTGTAAGACTTGCACTCGCATGAACGCTATCGCGTAGGCATCGATATCGGCGGGACGTTCACGGATATTGTCCTCATCGAGGACGAGACGGGCGAACAGGCGGTCGGCAAGATACTGACTACCCCGGATGATCCGTCGGAAGCCGTCGAGAAAGGACTGCACGAGCTGCTCGAGCGGGAAGATGTCGAGGCTGGACAATTGGGTACGATCATCCACGGCACGACGCTCGTCACGAACGCCCTGATCGAACGCAGGGGCGCTCGAACTGCGCTCCTGACCACGGAGGGCTTCCGCGACGCGGTCGCCATCGGCACCGAGCACCGCTACGACATGTACGACATCTTTATCGAGAAGCCGGAGCCGCTGGTGCCGCGCAGCCTGCGCTACGGCGTGCGCGAGCGCTCGCTCGACGACGGCTCTGTCATGGTCGAGCTGGACGAGGAACAGGTGCGATCGATAGCGGCGGAGCTTAAGGAGCGCGAGGTTGGGGCCGTGGCTGTGAGCTTCTTGCACGGCTTCCGCAACCCGGCCCACGAACAAAGGGTCGCTGAGATCCTGGCTGAAGAGGCGCCGGAGATCACGGTTTCGCTCTCTTCGGAGGTGTCGCCCGAGATCAGGGAGTACGAGCGCACCTCGACGACGGTCTGCAACGTCTACGTCCGTCCGCTGGTCGAACGCTATTTGCAGAGGCTCGAAGAACGGCTGCGAAAGCTCGGGTTCGA
>JBKPOM010000172.1:0-12420 GCA_046733115.1 Actinomycetota bacterium
GGGGGATTTTCGAGTAGAAGATAGGGGTAGGGAGAGTCATGATACTGACCGTCACCCTCAACGCCGCCGTGGCCAGGACGCTGGTCGTTCCCAGCCTGACCCTCGGCCACAGGCACAGGGCACCCGAGAGCATGACGCTCGCGGGAGGCAAGGGCGTAAACGTCGCCCGTTCCCTTCGCACCCTGGACATGCCCGTCCTCGCGGCTGGGTTCGCGGGCGGGCGCAACGGGGACGCCATCCGCGACGGCCTCTCCGAGGCGGCCATCCCCTTCGATCTCGTCGAGATAGAAGGATACTCCCGCACCTCGACCGCCATCATCGACCCGATGTCCGGGACTCAGACCGAGATCAACGAGTACGGCCCCGAGGTCACACCGGCCGAGGCCAAGGAGTTCTCCAGGCGCCTGGAGCACCTCATGGAGTACGCGACCGCCGTCGTTTTTGCTGGGAGCGTGCCGCCGAACCTGGATGAGAGCTTCCTCCTCGACCTCGTGCGGCGGGCCAGGGAGCGCGGGCTCTACACGGTGGTCGACTCGCCGCCGTCCGTGCTCAGGGCCGCGCTCAAGGCGAACCCCTCGCTCGTGAGCCCGAACCAGAACGAGGCCGAGAGCGTCGTCGGCTTCGACTTTATAGAGGAAGGGGATTTCCCCCTCGGCCTCTCCAGGCTCATCGAGCACGGGGCCGCCAACGCCTGCATCACCTCGCCCGAGGGGATCTCCTACCTGACCACCGAGAACGGCGTCGTCTCGGCGCGCGCGCCGAGGGTCGAGGCCGTCTCGACCGTGGGGAGCGGCGACGCCTACCTCGCCGGCCTGCTCGCCGGGTTCCTGCACCGCAACCTCGCGCCGGTAGAGGCCGTCCGCCTCGCCGCCGGCTGCGCCGCCGCCAACGCCGAGACCCTCGGTGCGGGCCTCTTCGAGGCGCGCCGGGCCGAAGAGCTGGCCCGCTCCGTGCAGGTCGAGGTCTACTCTCGCAGCCTCGAAGAGAGCCGGACGTAGAACGGTAGGTTTCAGGCATCAGGTTACAAGTTTCAGGTTTTGTACCGGGGTCGTTCGGATGGCACCGCGTCAGAGCGCGGGCACGAGACGCCCTCCCTCACCGACATTCCCGCGCAAGCGGGGATCCACTGCGTTAGCGGAGGTACGCGGGCGATGGCGGTTTCCGTCGTGCCGTGCGCATCCATCCGGACTCGGTAGCGGGTTTCGGAATTTACCGAAACCTGTAGCCTGATGCCTTATCGCGCGGAAAGATAGACCTTCTACGAAGCGCCCTGAACGTCGCCTCTCGCGTGCTAGAATGTTCGGCGAAAACCGCTCAAGAGACTAACGGAGGTTCGAGAGCATGGCGGTAGCCGAAGTAACGGACGCGACTTTCGAGAGCGACGTTTTACGATCGCAGAGGCCGGTAATAGTGGATTTCTGGGCGCCCTGGTGCGTGCCGTGCCGGCGTATCTCCCCGATCCTGGAAGAGATATCCGAGTCGCGCGAGGACGTAAGGTTCGTCAAGGTCAACGTGGACGACAACCCCTCAACGGCTATGAACTACAGCATCTCCAGCATCCCGACCATCGCCCGCTTCGAAGAGGGGCAGGTCACCCAGCAGGCCATAGGAGCCCTGCCGAAGAACCAACTTTCGGCGCAGCTCGGCCTGTAATTGCGAATAGCAACACTCGCGGTTACAATCTCTGGCGCGTAAGCCCCGTAAGGCCGGGCATAACTGGCCGCGGGCGCTGTAGGAAAGTACCAAGACATCAGGAGGTAAACGTAGTGAAGTTCAAGCCTTTGGGAGAGCGGGCGCTCGTCCAGCTCGTCGAGCGCGAGGAGACGACCGCCTCGGGGATCGTGCTTCCCGACACGGCCAAGGAGAAGCCGCAGACGGCCGAGGTCGTCGCCGTCGGCCAGTTCGAGAACGGGGTCAAGGTCAGCGAGGGTGACGTCATCGTCTTCGCCAAGTACTCTGGTACCGAGATCAGCCTCGACGGCGAGGACTACATGATCCTCGACGCCGACGACATCCTGGGGATCGTCGAGAGCTAGAGGGGCGGGCAAGGGTCGGCCCTCCGGAGCGCCGGGCGTACTCGCCCGGCGCTCCTGTTTTGGTCGAAGGACTCTGGACGAAGGGGAGAACGGTTCGGCACGTGCGTACGCTGCGTAGGGGAGACAGGGGACGCGAGGTCGTGGACCTCCAGACCCGCCTGCAGGCCCTCGGTTTCGACCTGGGAAGCAGCGGCATAGACGGCGTCTTCAGAGAGACGACCGAATTCGCCGTTCGCTCTTTCCAGCAGCGCCTCGGTCTTCTCGCCGACGGTCTGGTCGGCCCCATAACCTGGCGCGAGATCGTGGAGGCCGATTACAGGCCCGGTGGACGCCTGCTCTACCTGAGGCAGCCTCCTTTCCGGGGCGCCGACGTGGTCGAACTGCAGCAGATGCTCGACGACCTCGGCTTCGACCCAGGCACCGTGAACGGCCTCTTCGACTTCCGTACCGTTAGGGCCGTCCGCGACTTCCAGAAAAACGCCGGTCTGCAGGACGACGGGGTAGTCGACGGCGCGGTCTTCAAGGTCCTGAACACCTACGCGGCCCAGTCCCTCGGCACCCACCAGCTCCCCGACAAGAGTGGGGGGTACTTCACCGACGACCTCTTCTCAGGGGCCATAGTGGTCGACGCCGCCCACGGCGGCAGGGACACGGGGTACGAGAGCCCGGCGGGATTCACCGAGGCCGACCTCAACCTCGCGGTGGCGCAGGAGCTCGCCCAGATCCTGCCCGCCAGGGAGATCCTCCTGACCAGGAGTGGGGACGAGGAGGTCTCGGCCGCCGACAGGGCCTTCCTCGCGAACTCCTCGGGGGCGAGGATGATCGTCTCCGTCCACCACGCCTCGCACCCGACCCCGACCGCCCGAGGTACGGCCTCCTTCTACTTCGAACGGCTCGGCTACCAGTCGCACAGGGGCCGCATGGCCGCCGCCTACCTGCAGCGGGGCATCAGCCAGGCCCTGCACACCCACGACATCGGCGAGTTCGGAAGGTCTTTCGAGATACTGCGCGAGACCAACATCCCCGCCGTGATCATCGAGCCCCTGTACCTCACCAACCCGGAAGAGCTCGACCTCGCCTCAGATCCGTATTACCTCGCCACCGTCGCCGAGGCCGTGGCCGGCGCCCTCGAACTCTACGCCGGCCGCGACGCGGCGTTTATCGCAGTTTAGCCGGTCAGCGCTTCAGCCGATCAGCAATTCAGCTTTCGTCAGCGCAAGTCGTGGCTGACAGGCGATGGCTGACTGGTATAATGACTTTCTCAGTCGGGACGTAGCGCAGCCTGGTAGCGCGCCTCGTTCGGGACGAGGAGGTCGGAGGTTCAAATCCTCTCGTCCCGACTTTTTGGCTGGTCAGCCCCCAGCAGTGCAGCATTTCAGCGATTATGGTGTATCGCCCGTAGCATCGGCGAGATCGCCTGTTCAAGAGTGCCTTTCGGTAGTCGCCCTTACCGCTCGAACGGACGAAAGCTGAATTGCTGATCGGCTGAAATGCTGACCGGCTATCTCACAGCCCTACTTCTTCTGCCTCCTGGAGAAGTTCGCCCCAATCGGCGTAGAGCCCTTCGAGAAGATCCTTCAATTTGCGGTGTTCGGTGACGACTTGGCGGGAGTGTTTGCCGTCGGAGTAGAGTTCTGAGGTGGCGAGCTCTTTCTCGAGGCGGGCTACGCCTCGTTCGGTCGCGTCGATCTCGCCTTCCACGGCGACGAGGCGGGTGGCGAGGATGCTCTGCTCCTTGTTTCGGCCTGGCCTGACGCGTCGGCGCGGGCGAGCCTTTCCGCCCTTCGAGGCCTCGTCCAGGCGGCGGTGGGAACGATAGTAATCGTAGCCGCCGAGAAAGTTCGTGAGTTTCTTGCCTTCCAGGTAGACGACCCTGGTTGCCAGCTTGCGGAGGAAGTAGCGGTCGTGAGAGATAAAGAACATCGTGCCTCGGTAGTCCAACAGGGCCGCTTCCAGGGCTTCGCGGGCGGGAATGTCCAGGTTGTTCGTGGGCTCGTCGAGCAGGAGCAAGTTCGCGCCGCTGACCACGATCTCAGCCAGGTTAAGGCGGTTCCTCTCACCCCCTGAGAGACTACGTACTTTCTTAAATACGTCCTCGCCGGAGAACAGGAAGGTGCCGAGGAGGTCGCGGGCGTCGGGGGCGTCGAGACCCGTCGCGTCCATGGCCTCTTGCAGGACGGTCTTTTTGTCGTCGAGGCGGGCGAGTTGCTGGTCCTGGTAGGCGAGCGTCACGTTGTTGCCGGGACGTACCGTGCCGCTTTGCGGGGAGAGTTCGCCTGTCGCCAGGCGCATGATCGTGCTTTTCCCCGTGCCGTTGGGACCGAGCAGCGCCACCCTCTCGCCGCGTTCCACGACGAGGTCGAGGTCTTCCAGGAGTAGCTCCTCGGCGTCGTCGTGGGCGTAGCGCACGTCCTCTATCTCGAGCACGACGCGCCCGGCCCGCGCGGTCGCACCGCCGAGGTCGAGTTTGACATTCTTGGAGTATCTCCTGGGGCCTTCTATCTTCTCCATCCTGTCGAGGAGCTTCTGCTTGCTTTTGGCCTGGCTGGCCTTCCTTGCTTTGGCCCTGTTCTTCTCGACGAAGCGCTCAAGCTGGGCCCTGCGCTCGGCGTTGGCCTTGGCTTTGCGCGCGAGCTGCTCCTCACGGGCCTTCTTCTCGGTCACGTACCGGCTGTAGTTGCCCGGGTAGCGGTGGAGCCGACCGTCTTCGAGCTCCAGGATCGAACCGGCCACCGCGTCGAGGAAGTAGCGGTCGTGGGAGACCACGAGGACGGCGCTCTTGGCACCTTTTACGAAGCTCTCCAGCCACTCTATGGCCTGCAGATCGAGGTGGTTGGTCGGCTCGTCGAGCAGGATCAGGTCAGGCTCTTCCAGGAGAAGACGGGCCAGCGCGATGCGGCTCTGTTCGCCGCCTGAGAACGAGCCGACGGGCCGCTTCCAATCTTCCGGGGAGAAGCCCAACGAAGAGAGGGTCGAGGCCGCCCTGGCGCGGTACTCGTAGCCGCCGTCCCGCTCGAACTCACTCTGGAGCCTGCCGTAGCGTTCCATCAGTGCGTCGGAAGGCTCTTCCGAGAGGCGTGCGCCGAGCTCCCCCAATTCCTTCTCTCGGGCCATAAGGGGTTCGAAGGCGGAGATGATCTCCTGTTCTACCGAGAGTGAACCCCGGTCTCCGGCGTAGAGTTTCTGGCCCCTCATCCCGACCTTCGCGCCGCCCGGGTGTTCGACCGAGCCCCCGTCGGGTTCCGAGTTTCCGGCCAGAATCTCCAGCAGGGTCGTCTTGCCCACGCCGTTGCGTCCGACCAGCCCGATCTTCTCCCCCGACTCGACCGAGAGCGTGGCGCCGGAGAGGATCTTCAGGTCCCCGCCGTGGTACTTTACGATGTCTGTTGCGATAATCACCTTCATGACGGAAGGATTATACAAACAGGACCCCCTGACGCCGGGGGAGCGGGAGGAGCTCGAGGACGACCTCATCGCTTTTTGCGACCGCGAGCTCGACCTGCTCGGGGACATCCAGGGCCTCGATGTGCTCTACGCCGGAGGCTCCTCGCCACTCTGGATAGAAGGCCTCAGCCAGCGGATCGGCGAGAACGGCACCCTGGTCACTATCGACCTGGACGTAGAACGCGTCGATGAGGCACAAGCCTCTCTGGGCGAGGCGGAGCTTACGGCTCCCGTACATCTTTTCGTTGGGGGTATCTTCGAGATGACTTTCGGTCCAGACACCTTCGATCTCGTCTACTCCTCCGGCCTCTTCCACGAGCTGGAGGTGAAGCAGAGAGGAGCGAGTGACGCGCTTGCTGCGCTGTGCTATCTGGTTCGATCCAGCGGTCGGGTTGTGACAGCCGACTTCGTCGATTCCGAGCCGGCGGTTCAGCTCGAGGACGAGGAGCTGGAGGCGGAGTTAAGGAGTAAGGCGTACGGGGGCGAGGTATACCGGATCGGACCGCCGGAACGCCTGATCG
The DNA here is from genome assembly GCA_046733115.1 of Actinomycetota bacterium. Lineage (GTDB taxonomy): Bacteria > Actinomycetota > Rubrobacteria > Rubrobacterales > Rubrobacteraceae > Rubrobacter_D. The sequence goes on from JBKPOM010000172.1 coordinate 6,002, forward strand.
CTTTACATCGGGAACTTTTTCGAGACGTGCGGTGGCGATACACGCCGCCACAGAAGATCCGCCACCTCTGGAAGCTTGTCCTGGCAGAGGACGAACCCGCGGCCTTGTCCTCCTTGCCGCCGGAAGTCGCCCGGCGGTTGCGCGAGAGGCGTCATGTTTTGCGGGATAGGATCTCGAACGAGGGGTATACGCGTCCGGCCACGGTCTACGTCGAGGGTTTGGTGGAGGGCGTCTAGATCCCAAAGATCATGCAAATGGGTGATGCGCAAGCACGACGGGGGCTTCATCATGCGCGTGGCGAGAGATGAGTAGTGTTGGAGATGGGAGGGTCGCATGACCCTCATCGGGCTGAGGTCCGTGGCGAAGTTTTACCGGGGAAGGGCCGTGCTGCGGGGCCTGGACCTCAAGGTGAACGCGGGGGCGAGGATCGGGCTGGTCGCAACCAACGGTGCGGGCAAGTCCACGGTGCTCCGTATCCTCGCAGGCACGGAGGAGGTCGACCGGGGAGAGGTCGTTCGCCGCCGGGGCCTGGACGTGGCCCCTTTGTCCCAGTACGTCGAGGGCGAGCGGCGCACCCCGCTGGATATCGTGCGCCGCGCGGCCGGAGATCCTCCTGGAGCTCCAGAGAGAGCTGGACGCGTGCGGGGAGCAACTTGGCTCGCCAGAGGTGGCATCGGACCTGCGCCGGATGCAGCGTGTGCTCGTGCGCCAGGAGCGCCTCCTGCGCCGCTTCACGGAACTGGGCAGACCCGGCTTCGAGGGCGAGGCTCGCGGTTATCTTGGGTCCCTCGGTCTCGGTGATGAGGTCCAGCGGCCGATGAAGGACCTGAGCGGCGGGCATCGCAAGCTGGCAGTTCTCGCCTCTTGCCTTGCGAGTCGTCCCGACGTGCTTCTCCTCGACGAGCCGGAGGCCCACCTCGATGCGGGGCGCAGGGAGCTACTGGAGGCCATCGTGCGCGCGTTCGATGGCGCCGTCGTCATAGTTTCCCACGACCGCTATCTGCTCGACGAGACGGTCGAGGAGATCGCCGAGTTGGAGGATAGCAGGATCACGATGTGCCCGGCAACTACTCAGCGTACTCCGTGGCGCGCGAGCTCAAGCGCCACAGCAACTCTACGTCGCCCAGCAGAAAGAGATAGCTCGGCTAGAGGAGGCGATCCGACGTTTCAAGCTCTGGGCAAGTCTCATCCCGAACGAACGCCACATCAAGCAGGCGCGCAACAAGCAGCGCCAGATAGACCAGATGGACGAGGTCGAGCGCCCTGTGCTGGAACGGCGCAAGATGAACCTGGAACTCCGCGGCAAGGTCAGGGGCGGAAAGAAGGTTATAGACCTTCGGGATGTGGGCATGGCCTTCGACGACCCCGTCCTTATAGATATCGACCTCACGGTAGAGCGCGGCGAGCGACTTGGCATAGTCGGGCCGAACGGCGCGGGGAAGAGCGTGCTCGCGAAGCTCCTGGCCGGTGTCCTTTCGCCGACCGAGGGCGCGCTGGGCAGGGCCGTCAGTAGACATAGGATATCTGGCGCAGAACGACGAACCGCAACCGGGCGCCACGCCGCTCGGCCTCGTGCGCGACACTAGGCCGATGTACGAAGGCGATGCCGTCAAGCTGCTCGGACGTTTCCTCTTCCGCTACGAGCAGGTCAGGGAACCCGTGACGGCCCTTAGTGGGGGAGAGCGGACCCGGTTGCAACTGCTCCTGATCATGTTGGGAGAACCGAACTGCCTCGTCCTCGACGAGCCGACCAACCACCTCGATATCGACTCCCTGGAGATCCTCGAAGCTGAGCTTGAGCAGTTCGACGGCACGGTGATTTTCGTCTCCCACGACCGCTACTTCCTCGACCGCATCGCTGACGGCATCGTCGAGGTCCGCGACGGAGAAGTCCATCGCCACACCGGCGGCTACAGCGACTGGCGACGATCAGCATTTCAGCGAGTCAGCTAATCAGCATTTCAACCCGTTGCGCCGCAGGTGATGGCGGATACGCCGGGATCGTCGGCCGGGGGCCGCGCCGCGTCCGGTCGGACCGGGTATCTTGGGTATTTGATTAACCGGTGTGGGAGCAGTTCGCGAACCGCCCTGGTGCGAACCGTCCCTGCCGGCCGTTACCTCTCGAGGATTATCGTGACGGGGCCGTCGTTGACGAGATGCACGTCCATCATCGTCCCGAAACGGCCTGTCTCAACCTGGGACACGCCCATCGCGCGCAGCCGCTCGCAGAAGTAATCGAACACGCGGGCGGCCTCATCCGGCGGGGCCGCCCCGACGAAACTCGGGCGCTTGCCCTTGCGTGTATCCGCGAGCAGGGTGAACTGCGAGACGGCGAGGACGGCTCCGCCCGTGTCTTTGACGCTACGGTTCATTTTTCCGGCTTCGTCGGCCATGATCCTCAGTCCTGCTATCTTCTCGGCCAGCCAGCCGGCTTCGCGCTCGCTGTCCCCACTGGCGACGCCGACCAGCAGGAGGAGGCCAGGACCTATGCCTGAGATCCTGTCTTCCGAGACCGTTACGGAGGCTTCTTTGACGCGCTGGAGGACTATGCGCAAGATCTTTAGAGGGGTTGGCGGCCGGCGTAGCCGGCGTCGAGGTCGTGCCAGTACGCCACGCGCTCTTCTGGCGGGTGCCAGCAGAGGAAGACGACGCGTCCCTCGCGTCCGTGGGGGAAGTCGAGTAGGCCCATGTCGAGGTCTTTGAGGACGACGCCGAGTTGTCCGATGCGCTCTACTGCCAAGTAGAGGTTGTACGCCTCTACTCCGTACTCGTAGCCTACCCTTCCGCCGCCGTTAGCCATCGCCGCTTTCAGGATGGGTTCCATGTGCGGGGCCTTCTCGCGCAAAGCGTCGCGGTGAAGGTCTATGTCGTCCAAGATCTCCCGCAGCATTGGTAAGAGGGCGTTCGCTTCTTCGACGGTGAAGAGCCTCTCGAAGGCGGGTTCCACGCCGGGGGATCGAGCCTAGCGGCCGATGGCCAGCCGGTCTGCGAGCATGTCGGGGAGGCCTGCGGCCCGGATCTTGTCCTGCGCCTTCTTTATGTCGTATTCGACGAAGCGGTAGAGCACGCGCTCTCCATCGGCGATCACGTACGAGGCGAAGGCATCCCCGTCGCGCGGCTGGCCGACGGAACCGGGGTTCACGAGATACGGCCCGCCGAACCGTAGATCCAGGGTGTGACCCCCAAGCATCGCCCCGTTCGGGGAAGGGGCCACGGCCTTGACGTGCGTGTGGCCGAAAAAGCAGATGCCGACCTCGGGATACTCACTCCTCAATATAGCGAGATTCTCCTCCGCGGAGACCCTGTTGATGATGTACTCGTCGGGGTCGCGGATGGAGCCGTGGACGAAGAGCGCCTCGTCGGTACGCATCATGCGTGGCCTCGTGCGAAGGAACTCGGCGTTCTCCCCGCTAAGATGGTCGCGGGTCCACAGCACCGCCGTGGCGGCCGTCGGGTTGAACCAGTTCAGGTCCGTCGTCAAGTCGGTCACGGCTAGGTCGTGATTGCCCGAGATCGTCGGCATCCCGAGTTTACGCACAGCGTCGCAACACTCGTCCGGGTTCGCCCCGTAACCTATAACGTCGCCAAGGCAGTAGATGGTCTCGACGTCCTCTGGCACGTCGCGAAGGACGGCCTCTAAGGCCTCGAGGTTGCCGTGGATGTCCGAGATCACCGCGTACATATAGGGTGCGGCGTAGTTTAACCGTTGGGTGGACGATTTCAATCGCCCTCTTACTCCCACCGTTTATTGAAGCGCCGCGAGCGTTGCGGTAACATCGCCCTGGCGGTTCCCGCACTTGCGCGGGCCTGTAGCTCAGGGGATAGAGCAACGGTTTCCGGGGCCGTGTGTCGCAGGTTCGAATCCTGCCAGGCCCGCTTCCCGAATCCACTGCAAACCATGACAATTACCCGCGCAGTCCGCCTTGCTGTCGTTGTGCGCGGCAAGGGTTCTACAGCTTAACTACAGCTTGGAAAGGCGGAACACATGGCTAAACGACGCGGTAGGGGAGAGGGGAGTATATACCGGCGCAAGGACGGCTCGTGGGTGGCTCAATACACAGCCGGGAACAAACGTCGCTACATCTATGGGAAGACTAGGAAAGAAGTTGCGGCGCGGCTGAGTAAAGCCATAGCCGAACGAGACTCCGGGCTTGTGTACGACTCGGAGAACTTGAAGGTCGCGGACTACCTGGACAGGTGGCTCGACTCGATACGAGACACACTGCGGCAAAGGACTTGGATACGACACGAAGAGGTAACACGGCTGCATTTGAAACCAACAATCGGGGGCGCGAAGATCGATAAGCTTAACGCGCTCCAAGTGCAGTCCATGTATCGTCAGAAGCTCGATTCTGGGTTGTCACCACGCACGGTGTAGATAATCCATGCGACGCTGTACAAGGCACTAAAGCAAGCCGTAAGGTGGTCTCTCGTGCCGCGCAACGTATGTGATGCCGTGACTCCGCCGCGAGTGCCCAAGACCGAGATCAAACCGTTAAATGCGCGACAGGCGAAGAACCTACTCGACACGGCGCGAGATCCGCAACCGGGTTTCTATGCGCTGTATGTGTTGGCTGTGACGACGGGGATGCGCAGCGGGGAGATATTGGGGCTGCAATGGCAAGACGTAGACCTCGACGCGGGTACGTGGCAGGTGAGGCGGACGGTGTTCAATGGCGCTATCAGCACCCCCAAGACCTCACGAAGCAACCGGGGTATCAGACACCCCAAGGTGGCCGTGGAGGCGCTTAGAAGATATCCTCGAAGCTCTGGATGGGTGTTTAGCAGCAAGAATGGCACGTCCCTTAGCGGCCACAACCTGCACAACCTTGCTGCTCTCGAAGGGCGTGCATCCGAAGTTGGTTCAGGAGCTATTGGGACATAGCTCTATAGAGATTACGCTTGACACCTACAGCCACGTGTTGCCGAGCATGGGCGACCAGGTGGCGGGGGCTATGGACGATATCTTAGGCTAAGCGTATACACCGCTTGCGCTCTCATCACGAGTGGTGTACTGTGTGTGTACACAAGGAGACTCGATGAAGAGCTTCGACAGCCCAAGAGAATGGTCAGAGTGGCAGAAAGGGCTGCGGGAAGAGTTGCGAGCAATGAACAAGAGCGAGGTGATGGAGATCAGGAGATTAGTGGACCACGAGCTTTCCGGAAGGGCTGAGCCCTCACAGAGTAGCGTAGAGGAATACGTGCCCTACCGTGACGGCTACCTACAGCTTGAATACCGCACCAACCCCAAGACTGGTACCCAGCGCGGGCCTTACTGGTACTTCCGCTTCCACGATAATGGTAAACAGCGCACACTCTACATCGGCAGCGTTGATGAAGAAGAGGCGAAGCGACGTGTCGACCAAAAGCGAGGAAGCTGAGTGTGTGTGCGTACACGCGAGCGGGAAGCGGCCAACGATTTACTTGGGGAAGACGAACGAAGACGAGGCTAAGCGACGTATTGACCAGAAGCGAGAAAGCTAGTACATGTGCGTACAGACCCGGAATCGTGATCCGCCGACTAGCTCCTGAGCTGTCAGGCGACAGGCTACGTTCGACAGCAGAACCAGAGAGTAGCTGAAGCACACTAGGTACCAAGACAGAAGTACGATGAAAGCGACAATAAGAACGCTCAAGGTAGACGCAAAGAACTTGACTGAGGCTGTGTTCCAACAGCTTCCTGAAACCTTCGACATAGAAGCAGCGTTCTCGTGGTTTGCACAGCCCGATCTCACGCTTAGCCAGGATGTGAAGATCCTGGGACAGGTTCATTACGCACAAAGCTACCCACGGAACGCACACTTCACGAACACTCAGTTCACAGATCCGATAGACAAACATTTGATCTACATTGCTCCGGGGACCGTTTATCGGCAGGAAACGACGCTATGCCGAATGCCTCTCAGGTGGCACATCATGGAAGCCTTGGAGCATGAGGCTTTGGAGTATTCGGAAGCGGGTCACGACTATATGGAGACTTTGGGAAGCGCTTCATAAGAATGTCGTATAGCCCATGCTGAGCGCGCCGCGACAGTTTCTCCTGTAGTAGGTGATTCGGCAACTGGCATTGGCATTGGTGAAAACGAGAAGCGCCCCGAACGAAAGGTATCTACATGGAACTATACAAATACAAGACAATCATAGAATGAGCGGATAGTCAGTACACGACTAAATCCGCCGTCAATATAGCTGGATCCGGACTTCCGGTCTTCTCGTGTAATCCGGACAAGAGCCCGAATACCCCTCATGGGTTCAAGGATGCGACTATAGACCAGGAGACCCTAAAGCGGTAGTCAATGATATTGGACCATCCCCGCGATGTCTGCCTTTAAGCATAGCGCCGTAAGCTTCGGAACGTCCGACACACCCCCGCCAGAGGCGGGAAGGAACATAGGTCCAATATCACTGCATAACGCTAT
>JBKPOM010000173.1:0-5255 GCA_046733115.1 Actinomycetota bacterium
TGGGCAACAACACCCGGGCCAGCTATCTGGCGGGCATCAACATCCAGGTTACGACCGTCATCCTCTACATGCTCAGCGGCATGTTCGCTGCGCTCACCGGGATCGCACTGGTCGGCTATGGGGGTTCTCCTTCTCTGGGCATCGGCGATCCGTACCTCTTCCAGTCCATCGCCGCCGTTGTCATCGGGGGCGTATACATCACCGGCGGCCGGGGGCACTACCTGGGCGTGGTTGCGGGCTCCATCAGCCTGGTCGTGCTCATCAGCGTGTTGCAAGCGATGAACATGCCAGAGTATGGTCGCAGTATCATCTACGGGGTGGTCATCCTGCTAATCTTACTTCTCTACGGCCGCGAGCGACGGGAGGCCTAACCACATGATTTCAACCACCCGGGCAGGCTGGATAGCCGGTTCGAAGAACTGACAAGGAAGATGCCAGAAGTGATCCCAGATTCCAGAGAGCTCGTCCGCACCCTGCTCTCGACGCTTGAGTCCTTTGAAATCGTGGATCTAAGCCACGCGCTGGAGGAAGGCATGCCAGCCTGGCCGTCCCACGCTCGCTTCGGCCAGACCCTCTACGAATCCTACGAACTCGGGGATATCGCCTGCCACTACGGCCTTACGATGAGCGAGCATACCGGGACCCACATGGACGCTCCGCTCCATTTCATCCCCGAAGGCCCCGCTCACTACGGCATAGACGAGATATCTCTGGACCGGCTGGTGGGCAGGGCCGCTACCATTGATGCCGCAGGCCTCGAACCAGGCGGTCTCTTGAACGCTGATCACATCAGAAGCTGGGAGCGGAAGTACGGTCCCATCAAAACACGGGACAAAGTACTCTTCCGCTACAGTTGGGATGAAAGATGGGCGACCGGGCCAGAGGGACGGGCGTTCCTCGAGGACTGGCCTGGCCTCGGCGGCCATGCAGCCGAGTACCTCGTCGATAAGGAGATCTCGTTGGTCGGGTGTGACACTTTAGCCATCGACGCTGCCGGTTCGGTGGAGAACCCTGCCCACTACACGTTGCTAGGCAGCAAGGTCTACATAATAGAGAATCTGAACAACCTTGACCGGCTGCCGTCTTTTTGCCTGTTCGCGGCTTTTCCGCTGAAGATCAGAGGCGGTTCTGGCTCTCCGGTGCGGGCAGTTGCGCTCGTGCCTCGTTGATACTAGCTCTCTCACCCGCAGCCCGGATCATGGGACTTCTACACCCCCACGCACACCCGGGCGTGCAGCTACTCTCAACATCATTTTAGCCGGCGTGTATGAGGTGGAATTCCTAGGCCCACAGATGAAGTCCGAGTACTGCAACCGTACTGCAACCGGGCAGGTACAGGCTAGTACGCAGCGGACAGGATACTTTGCAAAAGCGCCTATAACCCCATAAATAGGCCGGATTACCGGACACACTAGGACGGACTGTAACGGACGACTCGGATTGTGGCTCTAGGGAAGGTCGCGGGTTCGAGCCCCGTCGGTCACCTTCTTAAGAAAGCTGAGATTTGCAGGTAAAAACTTGATTGCCACCGAGTCGTTTTTGCCCTTTTAGTCACTTACGACCTTGACAACAGCGGTAACAAACGTATATTGGACAGACCACAGGCCACATACCACAGGGGAAAGCGGATGTCGGACGAAGCCAAAGAACGCAAGACGTTCGAAATAGTTCCGATCAAGCGGGTCGATGTCTACGAGTCGGTACTAGCCCAGCTGAACGCCCTTATCACGGAGTCCGAGATGAAGTCGGGTGATCGGCTACCGCCCGAGCGCGAACTTGTGGAAAAGCTCGGGGTGAGCCGGGTGTCGGTGCGAGAGGCGCTCCGGGCGCTCGAAAGCATGGGCAAGATCGAGATCCGGCGTAATGCCGGCAGCTTCGTCTTGCACCCCAACGGCAGAGCGTTCGCGAGCCAGCTGAAGGCGACCCACCGCGTGGACCGCGCCTTCTTGGATTACCTGGTGGACGTGCGCGCCGCGGTGGAGGACAAGGTGATAGACCTCGTCGCTAAGCGCGCTGACGCCGACTTCTTGGCGGTGCGCGCCGTGCTTGAGCGAACGGAAGCGGAGAGGGGCCAATCCATCGAGCCGGGCAGCTTGGACCTCCGCTTCGAGGCGGTGCTGGCTCGCGAGGCGGCCAACCCCTTGCTGGCGGAGATGCAACGTTCGGTGCACCAGCTCTGGGTCGAGGCTTGGAGCGAGTGCCGCATCGCGCCTGGTGACTGGCGTCGCTTCCACGCCGAGCACCTGGCCATCCTCGACGCGCTGGAAAGGGGCGACGGCGAGGCGGCGCGCCGTCTCATGGCCGACCACGTGGACCGCACCGTCGAAAATGCGGCGCCAATGAAAAAAGGGAGGCGCGAGCGATAGGAGGAGCACCACGCATGAGCGAAGCTACACTTTCACTCTGGACTGATGCTAGCGGTAGGATGCTCGAGCGCATAGACGACACGGCGCGGCGTGTTACGGAAGGGTTCCCGAACTTCGCCGACCCGGACACTGGAGAATGGACAACCTCACCCCAGGGTGACTGGACGGGAGGCCACTGGGTCGGAGAACTATGGCTCGCCCGCCGGGTGACCGGCGAGGAGCGGTATGGGGAATGGGCCGGGAAGTGGTGCGAGGCGCTGCGTCCCCGCACAACGTCTAATACCGTCTTCCGCAGCTTCCTGTTCTACTACGGCGCCGCGCTCGGGGACATCTTGCTTGGCGACCGTCGAGCGAGGGAAGTCGCACTCCAAGGCGCGCACGAATTGATGACCCTGTACAACCCAAACGCTGCGGTGATACCGCTCGGGACGGAGGCCGAGGAGGCCTCGAACGTGGGCAACGAGGAGACGAGTATTGACACCGTTGGTTCTACCTCGGCGCTCTTCTGCTGGGCATCGGAGAAGACCGGCGACCCATCTTACCGTGACGTCGCGACGCAGCACGCGCAGCGGCATATAGGATTCTGCGTCAGGGACGACGCGTCGGTGTGCCAGTCGGCGTCTTTCGACCCGGAGACGGGAAAGGTTGTCCGCCGCTACAGCCACAAAGGATACTCCGAAGAGAGCACGTGGGCACGGGCACAGGCGTGGGGCATGCTCGCGTATACGCTCTCGGCCTGCTGGATGCCGGAGCACAAAGAATTCCTCAAGACCGCTACGCGGGTCGCGGACTGGTGGCTGGAGCACGTCCCCGGGGACAGGGTTGCGTTCTGGGACTTCGCTGATCCCGACATTACAAACGTCGAGCGCGACACCTCGGCGACGGTGATCGCTGCTGCATCGTTGCTCAAACTGAGCGAGCTCGTTCCAGACGACGATCTCAAATCCCGGTACCAGGGCGCTGCGCAGGAGACGGTGTGGGCCCTGGTCGAGGGCTACCTGACCCCCGCCGGACCCGATGACTTGCGCATCCCGGGAATCCTCACGGAGGGTTGCTACAACAAGCACATTGATCTGGCGACTAAGAGCGAGCTGATCTGGGGCGATTACTACCTCTTCGAGGCGCTCCAGGTCCTCGCCGGCAACACAAAGGCGACGGAGGTCTGAGGAGGATGCTCAGGAGCGAGTTCGAGCCGGGCAGCACCCGGGGGGCTGTGCGCCGGGCGCAGTGGCGTGCGATGGGCATACCGGAGGAGGACTTCCACAAGCCCAAGATCGCGGTCGTCAACTCCTCTTCGACGCTCTCTGTATGCTACATCCACCTCGACCGGGTCTCGCAAGCCGTTCAGCAGGCGGTTCGGGAGGCGGGCGGGCTGCCTTTCGAGATCCGCACCGCCGCTCCCAGCGACTTCGTGACGAGCGCCGGAAAGAAGGCCCGCTACCTGATGCCGACGCGGGACCTCATCGTGAACGACGTCGAGGTCATGGTCGAGGGCGCGCAGCTCGACGGGATGGTGTGCCTGTCCTCCTGCGACAAGACGACGCCCGGGCACCTCATGGCCAGTGCTCGGCTAAACGTACCTTCGATCGTCGTCCCGTGCGGGTACCAGATCGGTGGCATGTGCGCCGGGCGTCACGTGGACATCGACGACGTGTACGAGTCCGTCAGGTCGGTTGCCTCTGGCACTATGACGGTGGAACAGCTCCGGGAGATCACGGAGACGGCGATCCAAGCTCCGGGGGTGTGCGTGGGGCTCGCGACGGCGAATACGATGCATGTGCTCGCCGAGGTACTCGGCATGGCGCTGCCGGGAAACGCGCTCGTCCGCGCGGGGAGCGAGAAGATGTTCGGGTTCGCCCGGGCGGCCGGTGGCCGTATCGTGGAGATGGTGCAGGATAACCTGCGTCCTAGAAATGTGCTCACCCAGGTAGCCTTCGCGAACGCCGTCGAGGTCGACCTCGCCGTCGGGAGCTCGGTGAACTCCGTCCGCCACCTCGCCGCCGTGGCGGCCGAAGCGCAGCTCAATGTGGACATCACCAGCCTCTTCGAAAAGAAAGGTGAGGACGCGTCGCTTGTCTGTACCGTCCGGCCCAACGGGCCCCACAGCATGGAAGAGTTCGAGGCGGCGGGCGGCGCCCGGGGCGTGATGAAGCAGATTTCGTCGCGCCTGGACACGAGCGCGGTTACGGTGTCCGGCGAAACGGTCGCCGAGATCTTAGAGGAAGCGCCGCCACCGGACGAGGGGATCATCCGCCCGCTCGACAACCCATCCAGGAGGGAACCCGGGCTCAAGATAATCCGCGGCAATCTCGCCCCGCACGGGGCCATCGTCAAGCTCTCCGCAGTACCAGAGGACCGGTACGAGTTCAAGGGGCCCGCTCGGGTCTACGGGGACGAAGACGAGGCCATCGAGGGTCTGGGCCGAGGCGAGATCCGCGAGGGCGATGTGATCGTGCTGCGCGGCCTCGGTCCGCGCGGCGAGCCGGGGACCGTGTTCGCAGCGAGCTTCGCGGCGGCTCTGAACGGAGCTGGTCTCTCCGGACGCGTCGCAGTCGTGACGGACGGAGAGCTCTCAGGCTTGAATCGGGGCCTGATCGTCGGCCAGGTGATGCCCGAAGCGGCTGACGGTGGTCCCCTCGCGCTGGTCGAGGAGGGGGACGAGATCGAGATCGACCTGAGGCGCGGCGTCATAGAACTGCTCGTTGAGAACAGCGTCCTCGACGCCCGAGAATCCGCTTGGACATCGCCATCTCCCACTCGGGAGCGCGGCTGGCTCGCGCAATACTCCCGGCTGGTTCAGCCAATCGAGAAGGGGGCGACCCTGGTGCAGCCTCCATCAACTTCTGACCAGGCAACATCGGAGGTGGGATTGCGATAGGGAAGAGAGCG
>JBKPOM010000174.1:0-6861 GCA_046733115.1 Actinomycetota bacterium
TGTTCGAGGCGTATCTGGAACAGATGCTCGCTCCCACCCTACGTCCGGGAGAAGTTGTGGTGATGGACAACCTCTCGGCACACAAGGGCGAGCGGGTGCGCGAGATGATCGAGGGGCACGGCTGCGAGCTCATCTACCTGCCACCCTACTCTCTTGGCTGACTTGCTGAAGTGCTGACTAGCCGAAGTGCTCCTTCCTCGGAAAGGATGGACCTTTTCGAGGAAGGATCCAGGTCGGTGGCCCACGGCGCCCCGTCCCACGCTCACGTAGACGGCCATCCAGGTCCAGGTGTCGATCTGTGTGTAATGATCCCCCCGATGAAGGTCTCTGCTGCCTGCTGCACCGGCTCGGGCAGCTATCGTCCCAGCAACACGAGCGGCAGCCCGATAAGCACAAGAGACGTGCCACGACCATGCCGCCACGCAAAGCCCATCGAGCCGACCTTCCTCAGTCCACTACCATCCTTCTCGGAGGCAATAAGGGTGGTGAGCGCGGCAAGGTGATCGGGGTCGGATGCGTACCGCAACCCGAGCAGCAGGCTGACCAGCAGCACGACCCACAGACCCGCAGGCCCGTGCAAGAAGCCCTCCAACCAAGTGTCTATCGTCGCCATGCCCCTCCCTTCTCCACGTCCGGCTCCCACACAGCCAGCCTTCGTCAGGCAGCGATGCGTATACGCTTGCGCTGCGATCATGGATCACAAAAGCTACAAGCGCGGCGCTTCGCGGCGCGCAGCATTTCAGCACTTCAGCTCGTCGGCGGAAGCCCTGTAGCACCACCCGCCGACGGTCGCGAACCCACTTCGCATAGGCCCTTATCAAGATAGTTAGCCGGCTAACTGTCCACAACGGAACCTGAAATGCTGAATTGCTGAATTGCTGAATTGCTGAATTCCCGAAGGGCGAAGCGTGCTACAAGGCTCCCAATTCTTGCAGCATGCCCAGTTGATCAAGGCTGTCCTAGCTCTCCACGACCTTGCCTTCTTCCGAGAAGCGGAAGATGCCTATTCGGGTGATCGTTATCCGTTTGCCTGTGGCGGGGATGCCCCTGAACTCGCCGGTATGGGTTACGTGCAGCGTCCAGCGGTTCACGACCTTGTCGTCTTCCCCGACCATGTCCTCGACGATGTTTTCTACGTCCGAGAAGGCGGAGCGGTACTCCGTGACGAACTGCTTGACGTCGTCGGGGCCGCGCTCCAGGACGGTACCGTCGGACTGGTGGGAGAGGTACTTCTCGGCGAAGACCTCGTCCGCAATGTCCAGCTTCTCGTCCTTCCACACCTCATCGACGTAGCGCCTGAACGTGTCTTTGTTTCTCTCGACCGACATGACGTTCCTCCTTTGTTGCGGTTCCGACGGCTAATTTCCTGTCTGCAATTCCTGGATAAAGGACGCCAGATCGGACGCGAGGCGGGCGGGCTCTTCTACGTGGAGCAGATGTCCCGCACCGGGATACACCAGGAGTCGCGAGCCCGGGATCGCGGCGACGATGGTTTCTTGTTCGCTTCGGCGATAGCGCACGTCCCGATCGCCCCAGACCACGAGCGTGGGCGTCCTTATCTTGTCGAGCTCTCCGACGAAATCGCCCTCGGCGCGCCACGGGCATCCAACGCTGCCCGCCACACGAACGCCGGAACCTTGAGGTTCTCCCGGACGAGAGATTCAGAGACCGCCTTCGGCACCGGTCGAACGAGCGTGTTCTCCAGACCTTCGCGCACGAGTTCCGGATCGACCGGGTCCGTCAGCCTGGAGAGCAAGGCATTCCAGGCCTCCCGCGCGTTCGGATTGGCCTTCAGGCTGGCGGAAGCACCCAGGAGCACGAGCCCCGAGATGCGGTCGGGGTGGTCGACCGCGAAGCGCTGGGCGGCGCTGCCCATGGAATGCCCGACGATGCCGGCTATTTCGAGTCCAAGTACGTCCATGAACGCGGTGAGATCCGCCGCGAAGTCAGGCACTTCGTAGTCCGAGGCGGGGCGACTCGCGTCGCCGTGACCCCTTTGCATCAGGGCGAAGGCGTGGATGGACTCGGGCAGGAAAGACAGCACGGGCTCGAAGGAGCGCCAGGAGTCCAGGAAACCGTGAACGAGCACGACGGAAACGCCTGTCGGGTCTCCCTGCTCGCCGTAGGGGAGCCTTACCCAGCCGTGAAGCTCGACGAACCGGACGACGGGTTTGTTTACTACTGGTCCCACGCCTCTACGTCGACCTGACAAACGACCTGCCCGTCTTTGAGGTGGGCTATGACGTGCTCGAAGATATGCCTGCCATAAGGGAGCGCGCAGTCGACGCTGAAGGCGATCCGGCCCGTCCCGATCACCTCGTCCGCAAGGGTTATTCCGAGATCAGCCCCACAAATTTCTTGTAGGAATACGGCGATCTGCCGTTTGCCGACCATCCGGTTGGGGGAGCGCGGCGGTGAGGTGTACCGGTATTCGATCCATTCGGCGTCGTCCGCGTAGAAAGACACCCAATCTTCGAAGTCCTTGCGCTCGAACGCCCTCTTGAACGCGACGAAGTCGAACGCGCTCCCCCAACCGGTCACCACGTGCTGTCCTACTCGTCCCAGGCTTCGATGTTGATCTGGCGGACGATCACGCCGTCCCGCAGATCCATCGTCGTCGCACCGAGAACCCTGACCCCATCGGGATACTCGCACGCCTCGTTGTAGGCTACGCGGTTCTCGCCGATGATCTCGTCTTCGATGTGGTGGGTCATCGTCCTCCCGCACACGTCACGCAGCATCTCGGAGATCTCCTCCTTGCCCCGCAACACCATCGGCGTGCTCGGTGTAGTGTTCTTGTTGACCATGCGGAGTTCGGCATCGTCGGCGTAGAAGGACACGAGCGCTTCGTAGTCGCTCGCCTCTATGGCGCGGCGCATCGCCTCGAAGTCGAGTCTGGGAGCCATCTGTTCGGTCATGCGGTCGTTACCTCCTTACTCGTTCGTCGGATCTTCCCGGCACCAGGCCGGAAGCAATTTCATCCATCACCTCCTCGCTTGTTCCCCACGTTGCGAACACAGCCTTATACTAAATAACGGAGCCGGGCGCATCACTCAAATGAGCTATCTTTCGCTGTGGCAAGCGAGGTCTATAGCGGTTCGCGGCCAGGGCTGTTCGCGAACTGCCCTACGGCTCCCTTCATCGGGGTTGACATGCGGGAATATCAAATCGCCGCTCTTCCTGCGAACGGATTCCCGCTTGCGCGGAAACGACGTATGTGGGCTGGCGCGTTCGGGCAGAGCCACAACGCGCTCCTGTTCGAACAGACTCGGCATCGGTCGATCAGTTAGAACTGAAGTGCTGACCGGCTGAAATGCTGACAAGCTACCAAGCTGTCGCGCCGCCGTCGACGACGATGGTCTGGCCGGTGATGTAGGAGGCGGCGGGCGAGGCGAGGAAGATCACGACGCCTTTGAGATCTTCGGGATTGCCGAAGCGGTGGAGTGGGATGCCTTCTAGCATTTCGGTCTCGAACTTTTCGATCAGGCCTCCGCTCATGCGGGTGGGGAACCAGCCTGGGGCTATGGCGTTGACGGTGATGCCGTGCCTGGCCCAGGAGGTTGCAAGGTCGCGGGTCATGGAGATGATGGCGCCCTTGGAGGAGTTGTAGCCCACGGTCTGCATGTAGTCGGGACGGCCGCCGACCAGGCCCGCGACGGAGGAGATGTTGATGATAGTGCCGCCTCCACCGCGTTCGATCATGCGCCGTCCCGCCGCCCGGGACATGAGGAAGGTTCCCCGCACGTTGACCCTGAGCACCTGGTCGAAGCGCTCCAGTGGCATCTCCGCGGGCGGTGCCCCCCACGTGGCACCGCTGTTGTTGACGACGATATCGAGGCTCCCGAACTGATCCTCGGCCGCCGCCACGACCTTCTCGACATCCTCGGGATCCGTGACGTCGCACCCGACGGCGAGCGCCCTGCCTCCCTTGGCCTGTACCTCTTGCCTTACTTCTTCGAGGAGTTCCTTTTTGCGCGAGCACAGCACGACGGTGGCACCGGCGTCGGAGAGGGCCTCGGCCATGTAGCGGCCCAGCCCACGCCCTCCTCCGGTTACGACTGCGGTCTTGCCGTCGAGGTGGAATAGGTCCAGTGCATCCATAGCGGTACCCTCCCGGCTCTAAGACGTCGCGCCCATCTTGGCCCGCTCCTCGTCTATCAAGACGCGTCGCAGGAGCTTGCCCACGGCGCTCTTGGGTAAATCGTCGCGGAACTCGACCACTTTGGGGGTCTTGTAGGCGGCGAGGCGCTCCTTGCAGAAGGCCAGTATCTCTTCCTTCGTCGTCGTGGCGCCCGACCTCTTCACGACGAAGGCTTTGACGGTCTCGCCCCTGTACTCCTCGGGGACGCCGATGGCGACGGCTTCGGCCACGTCGGGGTGCTCGAAGAGGACCTCCTCGATCTCGCGCGGGTAGACATTGTAGCCGGAGGTCACGATCATGTCCTTCTTCCGGTCCACGATGTAGAAGTAGCCGTCCTCGTCCATCTTCGCGACGTCGCCGGTGTGAAGCCAGCCACTCTTTAGCGTCCTGTCCGTCTCCTCCGGCATGTTGAGGTAGCCCTTCATGACCTGCGGGCCCTTGATAATGAGTTCTCCAGACTCGCCTACGGGCATCTCCCGCTCTCCGATCTCCACGTCCACTATCCTGGCGTCGGTCGAAGGAATAGGAATTCCGATGCTGCCCTCGCGTCCCTCGCCCAGAAAAGGCGGGTTGTTGTGCGTCACGGGAGAGGCCTCGGAGAGGCCGTAGCCCTCGAAGAGCGGTTTGCCGACCCGCTCCTCGAAGGAGCGTTTGAGGTTTACCGGGAGTGCCGAGCCGCCGGAGTTGAAGATCATCACGTCGTGCAGGTGGTGCTTGCGCAGGTCCTCGCCGCTCGCGAGGAGCGCCATGTACATCGTTGGGACGCCCGAGAACATCGTCGGCCGGGCATCCTCGAAGACTGCGAGCGCCTCCTCGACCTCGAAGCGGGGGAGCAGCACCTGCTCGACGCCGAGCCTGATGCCGAAGAGCATCACGCACGTCAGCCCGTAGATGTGGAAGAAGGGCAGCGCGCCGACGCACTTGCGGCCCGTGAACTGGTCCGGGTTCTGCACAAAAACGTCGATCGTCTGCTGGAGGTTCGCGACCAGGTTGCGGTGGGTAAGCATAGCGCCCTTCGAGACCCCCGTCGTGCCCCCGGTGTATTGCAACGCAGCCACGTCCTCGGCAGGGTCTATCTCCACATCAGGCGTCGGGGCCGCGTCCGTCGAGAGGAAGTCCCCGAAGGAGCTGTGTCCGGCGTCGAGGTCTTCAGGTTCATCCCCGAAGCTCACGACGACCACGTTCTTCAAACTCATGTCGGGCAGCACGGCCTTGACCCGTTCGTACACGGCGGCGTAGACGACGATGGTTTCCGCGTTCGAGTCGTTGAGGATGTGTGAGATCTCACGTTCCACGTACATGGGGTTGACCTGGGTGACGATAGCACCGAGCCTCACGGTGGCGAAAAACGAGATGACGTACTGCGGGCAGTTCGGGAGCATTAGCGCGACCCGATCCTTCTTCGAGACCCCGGCCGCCGAAAGCGAAGCGGCCATCTTCTCCACCAGCGTCTGCAGCCACCCGAACTTGAAGGTCGTACCGTAGAAACTGAGCGCGTTCCTCCCGCAGTGCTTTTCTGCCGCGTGCCTGAACAAATCGTACAAGGAGCCGTCGAAAACCTGCGACTCAGGCTCGACGTTCCCTCTCCCGTAAGCCGCAAGCCACGGTCTATCCGTGCGGAACATATCTCCTCCTCGTATACCGACACGCGGCGGTCTCTTTCCCATCTATCTAACCGGAAATCATGCCGGGCAAACGCGCGCCTATTACCATGCGCGTGGCCGCACGTGTAGGGCGGTTCGCGAACCGCCCTCGTACTCAGGAAGGCGGTCCGCCCGGAGGTTGTATTACCCCGAGCTGCAGCATCGTTGGCAGGTCCTCGCGCGTGGCCCAGTGCTCGGCGAGTTTGCCGTCGACAACACGATACCAGTGGTTCTGGCGGGCGCTGACGCGCTCCCCGTAGGCGGCACGACGCCGTTTAGCGATCCCAGGTTCGTGCCTTCCGAGAGGACGCGGACGGCCACGGTATCCCCCTCCGAGACCATCGCTTCGATCGTCATGTGCATGTCGGGGAACTGCGCTAGCAACCATGCCGCGGTCGCGCGCATCGCCTGCGGTCCGTTCACTTTTCCGGGAGCAGATTGACCGAAAGGCGCGACCGCGTTTTCGATGTAATTTTCCGCCATGAGCTCGTCACAGACCGCGAAGTTCTGCCGGTTGAAGATCTCCTCGACGTGGCGCCGAACCAGCTCTTTGTTGGCCTCCGACATGGCTCCTCCATTTTCGGATCGCTAAGTGAATATGATACCGGGCGAACAAGGCTACGGGCTAAGCGCCCTTTGCCGACTTGCGTAGTAGGAGCCTTCTCGGAAGTTCGCCGTAGCAAGCATAACCCCGGTCGTATGCGGCTGGTTTTCTTATGTAGAGTGCTGGGGATCCGAAGCTCTATTATGGCCCCTCTTCTAGGGTAGGCCCTCCGGACCGGGGCTATAGCGTAGTCGAGCTGTCCCAGGGAACCTCGCCTTGACTTGACGTGGTTCCTAAAAAGGTGCGCCAAGAATTCATTCGTAATTCATCGCCCCTTGGTAATAAGGCGGACATGAGAGAAAGAGAGCGTGACGCAAAGCCTAAAAAAGGGCCTCCTACAGCAAAGATCAAAACACTTGACCCACATGCGATCATGGAACGATGAAAGCCTACTCCGAAGACCTACGCCAGAAGATAGTCCAAGCCGTCCAGCAGCGCGGCATGTCCAAGTCCCAGGCCGCTCGACTCTTTGG
>JBKPOM010000175.1:0-16182 GCA_046733115.1 Actinomycetota bacterium
TCGACGCCAAGCACCTGAAGCGCTTGATCGAGGAGTACGCCGTGGACAGCATCTCGCCCAACGGCGCCGTCCCCGACTCCGACGGCCGCTACAGGGGCAGCTACCAGGACTAGAAGTGGGCCGCACAAAGGCGGCCAGCAACACCCCCGGGGCCGGGACCCGACCATGGAGTCCCGGCCCCGTCGTCGTCGGCATCCTCAACGTCACCCCCGACTCCTTCTCCGACGGCGGTGACTTTCTAGATCCCGAAGCCGCCGCAGAGCACGCTGCCTCCATGCTCGACGAAGGAGCCGGGATCATAGACGTCGGGGGCGAATCCACCCGTCCCGGCTCCGACCCGGTCCCGCAGGAAGAGGAGATCCGAGGCGTCGTGCCAGTGATCGAACGTATACTCGCCGCGCGACCGGAAGCCGTGATCTCCGTGGACACCTATCGCTCCGAAACCGCCGCCGCGGCCCTCGAAGCCGGAGCGCGTATCGTCAACGACGTCACTGCGCTGTGCGGCGACCCCCGGATAGCCCCGGTAGTGGCCGAGGCGCAGTGCCCCGTGATCCTGATGCACATGCAGGGCGAGCCGAAGACCATGCAGCGGGAGCCCCGCTACGAGGACGTGGTCAGCGAGGTCAGAGATTTCCTCAGGTCGAGGGCCGAGCATGCCGTCTCGGCGGGCGTGAGAGCGGAGGACATCATCGTGGACCCCGGCATCGGCTTTGGGAAGAACCTGGATCACAACCTGGCGCTGCTCCGCAACCTGCAGGCTGTCGTGGACCTCGGATTCCCCGTCCTGATCGGGGCGTCGCGCAAGAGGTTCATAGGAAGCATCACCGGCGTAGAGGAGGCGGCAGAGCGCGTCTTCGGCACCGTGGCCACCACCGTGCTCGCCTACGAGAAGGGCGCGACCCTCTTCCGGGTCCACGACGTGCGCCCCAACCGCGAGGCACTCGCCGTCGCAGAAGCCGTACAACACGCCTCGCGCCTGTGACGCGCGCGTTCCTGAGTCTCGGCAGCAACCTGGGCAACAGGTTGCCCTACCTGCGCGTTGCGTCCTCCGCACTTCGTCGGGGACCCCGAGTGAGGGTCGTCGGCACCTCGAAGGTCTACGAGACAGTGCCCGTCGAGGTCAATGAGGAGCAGCCGGACTACCTGAACTGCGTGGTCGAGCTGGAGTGCGGCCTTCCGGCGATAGAACTCCTCCGCTACTGTCAGGGCATTGAGGCCGCGCTCGGTCGCGAGAGGAAAGGTGAGAAAGCCCCGCGCACGTTGGACATAGACGTCTTGCTCTTCGGGGAAGGGACCATTGTGGAACCAGATCTCCTGGTGCCGCACGCCGGGGTGACGCGTGGGTTCAACCTCAGGGCGCTCGCGGATCTCGACGCGGATCTGTATATTCCGGAGCGCGGAACGGTCAGGGAGCTGCTGTCTCGGACGGAAGGTGGAGGGATACGGACGTTCGGGGAGGCTGAGCAACTTTGTTGATGGCTGTGGACGTCGGAAACACGCAGACGGTCCTCGGGCTCTTCGACGGAGAGGAGCCGCTGGGGCAGTGGCGGGTTGCGAGCGAGGCAAACCGCACGGCGGACGAGCTCACTGTCTTTCTCGCCGGTCTGCTGGCGCTCGAAGACCTGCGCCTCGACGGGATCAGCGCGGTGATCGTCTCCAGCGTCGTGCCCGCCCTCACGCGCTCCTACCGCAACCTCGCCTCCGGGAACCTCGGTGTACCTTTCTCCGTCGTGACCGCGGAGATGGAGACGGGCCTCGACAACCGCTACGACGACCCCGAGGCTGTCGGGGCCGACAGGATCGTCAACGCCGTGGCGGCCGGAAAACACTACGGGTTCCCCGCGATCATCGTCGATATTGGAACGGCCACGACCGTCGAGGCCGTAGACGGCGAAGGCTGCTACCTTGGCGGCGCAATCCTCACCGGCCTCTACGTCTCCCTGGACGCCCTCGTCGAGAGAACCGCCAAGCTCCCCAGTGTGGACCTCGAAGAAGAGCCGCCCAGAGTGATAGCCACCAACACCCCGGACTCCATCCGCAGCGGCTTTATCTACGGCTACGCCGGGGCGATCGACGCCCTGATCCGACGCTCCCGCGACGAACTCGCCGAGGACGGAGTGAGCGTCGTCGCAACCGGAGGCCCGGCCGGCGTCATCGTCCCCTACTGCCGCGAGATAGACGAGTTCGACCCGGACCTCACGCTGAAAGGTCTCCTGGCGCTCCACGAAATGAACGCGTGACAGCACATAAGCCTTCTATATTCAGATAGTTAGCCGGCTAACTATTCCGAGAGGGGCTTTCTGTGTGAGTCTTTTTACGGGCTAAACGGGTTAGCGGCTGTCGGCGGCCGGCGCTACGTACGCTCTTGCTGACATGCTGAAGTGCTGACCGGCAGAAATGCTGAAACGCGCAGCGTTTCCCGTTGACAGCCTTTGCGCCCGCCCTTATAATCTCGCGGCTTATGACGGACAAGAACCAGGAGCTTGTTACCCCCGAGGGTCTGGAGAAGCTTCAGAAGGAACTTTTATATCTGACAGATGTGCGGCGCAGGGAGGTCGCCGATCGCATCCGTCAGGCTCGCGAGTTCGGGGACATCTCGGAGAACTCCGAGTACGATGATGCCAAGAACGAGCAGGGCTTGCTGGAGCGCCGAATCGGCGAGCTGCAGCGCAGGGTACGCAACGTGAGGGTGGTAGATCCCTCGGAGGCCGAGGAAGACGCGGTGGATCTCGGTACCACCGTGACGCTCAGGGTCGTTGGGAAGGGGCAGCAGCGGACGTTCCGGATCGTCGGCGCCAACGAGTCCGACCCGACGAGCGGGAAGCTCAGCCACGCCTCCCCGGTGGGCCGGGCCGTCCTGAAGAAGAAGGTGGGGGAGAAGGTCACCGTCTCCACCCCCCGCGGCGCGACGGAGTACGAGATCGTGAACGTCGAGGCGGCCAGCTAGGTCTCCTGAACCGCTTCTCTTTTTCGATCACAGACCCAATTGGAGCATTGCATGAGCGAGACCGGCAGTTCGACCGGCTTTCCCATACCCGTCTGGGCCGAGAGGGTCGCCGATTCTCTCGGGGCGGGGCCGCACGTGGTCGTGAGCGGCATCAGCGTCTCGGGGAACATCCACGCCGGCAACCTGCGCGAGGTCCTCGTCGCCGAGGCCGTGGCGAACGCCTTGAGGGCGCGCGGCGAAGAGGTCCGCTTTATCTTCCACGCCGACACTATCGACCCGCTGCGCAAGATCGCCCCTGGCATTCCGAAGAGCTACGAGGAATACATCGGCCACAGCCTCTCGCACGTACCTGACCCCGAGGGCTGCCACGTCTCCTACTCCGAGCATTTCCTCGCGCCGTTCGAGGAGGCGCTCCAGGAGATGGAGATGGACGTGGAGGTCATCCGCTCGCACGAGCTCTACGAGCGTGGCGTCTACACCGGGGTGACCCGCGAGTCCATCGAGCACACGGACGAGTTGCGCGAAATCCTTCAGGAGGTGACCGATCGGAAGATGCCCGAACACTGGTCGCCATACCTGCCACGCGCCTCGTCGGGGAAGCTGACGGGGATGCGCGTTCTGGAGCACCTGCCGGAGCAGGCAAGCGTCGTGTTTGCCGATGAGGACGGCTTCGAGGAGGCGGCGAGCTACGCGAAGGGCGAGGGCAAGCTGGGCTGGCGGGTCGAGCTCGCGGCCCGTTGGAAGGCGCTCAAGGTGACCTTCGAGCCTTTCGGCAAGGACCACACCAGCCGGGGTGGCTCGACCGACACCGCCGACCGGATGGCCCGCGAGGTCTTCCACTACCCGGTGCCTGGGCGCTTCGAGTACGAGTGGATCGGGCTCAAGGGCCGCGGGGACATGAGCAGCTCCCGTGGCATCGTGCTCTTGCCGCTGGATCTCCTGCGGGTAATGCCCCCCGCCGCCGTGCGGCGCATCATCCTCGGCCGCGACCCGGCCCGCCGCTTCGACATCGACCTGGAATGCGGCTTCCCGCGCTTTATCGACGAGTACCGTGCGGAGGCCGGCGAGTCCTACGTTCCCTTTACCCACCTCGTCACCGTCGCCCAGACCGTCGGTGAAGACGTGAACGCCGCCGCCGAGATGCTGCATCGCGGCGGGTACGGGGAGGCGGCAGGGGACACGGACAAACTGGCGCAAGATCTCCGCTACGCCCGCAACTGGGTGACGGAATGGGCGCCCGATTCGATACGGCTCGGGCTGCTCGACCCGGAGGAGTCCAGGGAGGCCGCCGCGGGGCTCGACGACGAGCAGCGCGCTTACCTGCGGGAGGTCTCGGAGAAGCTTCGGTCCGAAATGGACGGGGAGGCTGTGCAGGACATGCTCTACGCGACCGCCATCGGGCGCGGGCTCAAGCCTAAGAGGGCCTTCGCCGCCGTCTACAAGGTCTTGCTCGGCAAGACGAGCGGGCCCAAGGCGGGTCCTTTCATCGCCGGGTTGACCCCTGGCCAGATCACACAAAGGTTCTGCGTGTAAGACCGGACACCGAAGCGTAAGGGTGACGGTGGTATCTTCTAAGAGGCGCTATGGAGAGAAGATAGTGTCCGGCGACACATGAGGCTTTACGCTCTAAGCGCTAAGCTAACGAAGGATACCGAAATATAGGTCTAACGGTTGTATACTTCAGATAGCCGGCAACGCGTTAGAGAGGGACTCATATCAGAGAGGCGCAATTTTTTTCGAAAGGTAGATTTTTGCAGATGTGTAATCCATCGATCTTTTACCGTCGTATACAGGTAAAAATCGTTATGACCCCCGATGCCGTGAAGGACCCTCGGAGCGGAGGAGGATCCCGCTAATGTTTGAACGTTTCACGGAGCGGGCCCGCAAGGTCGTGGTGCTCGCGCAGGACGAGGCCCGTCATTTCAACCACAACTACATAGGCACGGAGCACTTGCTCCTCGGCCTCCTGCGCGAAGACGAGGGCGTCGCCGCGCAGGCTCTCTACTCCCTGAACGTCAACCTCGACGAGGTGCGCGAGCAGGTCGAGAGCATCGTCGGCTACGGTGAGGAAGGCACGGGCGCGCAGGCACCGTTCACGCCGCGCTCGAAGAAAGTTTTGGAGCTGGCGCTCAGGGAGGCCTTGCAGCTCGGCCACAACTACATCGGCACCGAGCACATCCTGCTGGGTCTTGTCAGGGAGAGCGAGGGCGTCGCCGCCCGCGTGCTCTCCAACCTCGACGTCGACCCGGACAAGGTGAGGCGGGAGGTCGTCAGGAGGCTCGGGGGCGGCCGCAGCCGCAGCCGGGGTGGTGGCGAGGCCGGTAGCGGGCGCGGGGTCGAGGCCAAGCGGCCCAAGACCCGCCAGCTCGATCAGTACGGCAGGAACCTCACGGCCTACGCCGAGGAGGATAAGCTGGACCCCGTTATAGGGAGGAACCAGGAGATAGCGAGGATCATGCAGATCCTCGTCCGGCGCACCAAGAACAACCCCGTCATCATCGGCGAGCCCGGCGTCGGCAAGACCGCCATCGTCGAGGGGCTCGCGGAGGAGATCGCCGAGGGCAAGGTGCCCGAGATCCTCGGTGACAAAGAGGTCTACACGCTCGACCTTGGCGCCCTGGTCGCGGGCTCCAAGTACAGGGGCGAGTTCGAGGAGCGCCTCAAGAAGATAATGAAGGAGATCACCGACCACGGCGACATCATCCTGTTTATCGACGAGATCCACAACCTCGTCGGAGCAGGCGCTGCCGAAGGCGCGATAGACGCTGCTTCTATCCTGAAGCCGGCTCTGGCGCGGGGTGAGATCCAGGTCATCGGCGCGACGACCATCGACGAGTACCGCAAGTACGTGGAGAAGGACAAGGCCCTGGAGCGGCGCTTCCAGACCATCCAGGTCGGCGAACCCTCGGTCGAGGAGACGGAGCTGATCCTCAAGGGCCTGCGCGAGAAGTACGAGGCGCACCACAACATAGATATCACTGACGAGGCCCTGAAGGCCGCCTCGCAGCTCGGCGACCGCTACATCGCGGACCGCTTCCTGCCGGATAAGGCCATCGACCTCGTCGACGAGGCTGCCTCCAAGATGAGGATAAAGACCATGTCCTCGCCTCCTTATTACAAGGAGATCGACGAGGAGCTCGCCGCCGTTCGCTCCGAGAAAGAGGCCGCCATCGACGGCCAGGAGTTCGAGAAGGCGGCCCGCTTCCGCGACTCCGAGCGCAAGCTTGTCGCCCAGCGACGCGAGCTCGAGAAGGCTTGGCGGGAGGGCAAGATCGAGGAGAAGCGCGTCTCCATCGGTGAGAACGAGATCGCCGAGATAGTTTCCATGTGGACCGGCATCCCAGTCAAGAAGATGACCGAGGAGGAGTCCGCGCGTCTCCTGCAGATGGAGGACGCCCTGCACGGACGCATCGTCGGACAGAACGAGGCCATAAAGGCGGTTTCTCGTTCTATCCGCCGCACCTTCGCAGGCATCAAGGACCCGAACCGTCCGAGTGGCTCGTTCGTGTTCCTCGGGCCTACGGGCGTCGGCAAGACCGAGCTTGCGAGGACCTTGGCCGAGTATCTGTTCGGTAATCAGGACGCCATGATCAGGCTCGACATGTCCGAGTACATGGAGCGCCACACGGTGAGCCGGCTCGTTGGTTCGCCTCCCGGCTACGTTGGCTACGACGAGGGCGGACAGCTCACGGAGCAGGTGCGCAGGCGTCCGTACTCCGTCGTTCTCTTCGATGAGATCGAGAAGGCCCACCCGGACGTCTTCAACATCATGTTGCAGATATTGGAGGACGGGCAGCTCACCGACGCGCAGGGCAGGACCGTGGACTTCAAGAACGTGGTCCTCATCATGACCTCGAACGTTGGGGCGCAGACGATCAACAAGACCAAGTCTCTGGGCTTCGGCTCCGACGACTCTGGGCTCTCCTACAAGGAGATGAAGGGCAGGGTCACGAGCGAGCTGCGCAAGATCTTCCGTCCCGAGCTTTTGAACAGGATCGACGAGATCATCGTCTTCCACAAGCTCGAGCGCGATGACATGCGCCACATCATCGAGATCCAGATAAAGCGCCTCCGCCAGCAGCTCGTCGAGCGCGACGTGACGATAGAGTTCACGACGGAGGCCCTGGACAAGCTCGCCGAAGAGGGCTACGACCCCGCGTTCGGGGCGCGTCCGTTGAAGCGTGTGCTGCAGCGCATGATCGAAGACCCCATGAGCGAGATGATCCTGCGCGGCGAGGTCCCCAACGGCTCGAAGGTGATCATAGAGCCTAACGACAAGACCTCCGAGGACATGAATGAGGAAGAGTCTATAGTGGACATCAAGATCACCCAGCCCAAGGAAATAGTCAAGGTCGAATCCGAGTAAGGACAACTAAAGAGTCAAAACGAGGGCCGGGGCGCACGTCCCGGCCTTTTCTATTGTCCCAGGGGCTCAGGCTCGATGACCGTGGCTCTCGAACCAGAGGGTGATCTCTACGGTCTCAATGCCTCCCCGGCGACGCTCACCGCGAAGTCCTCCAGTTCCTGCTGCTCCGCTTCTACTTCGTAGCCGAACGTGGATAGCAGGTAGGAGGCCGAAGCCGTCGCGGTGCGTTTGTTTCCGTCGATGAACGGATGGCGCCGGATGATGGGCTCCATTAGGGCGGCGGCCTTTTCGAAGGGAGAATCGAAGTGTTCCTGGCCGAAAGACGCCTGCCAGGGACGTTCGATCGCGGCGAGGAGATCCTCTTCGCCACGGACGCCGTCGGAGCCTCCGTACTCCTCTATCGAGACTGTGTGGAAGAAGAGAACCTCGGGAAGACCGGGCTTCTTGCCGGGATGAGGCACCTGGACGCAGAGCCTACCGCCGGGCCAAGTTCCTCATGGCCTCGTCATATTTCTTCGTAAACCGGGCCATGAACTCCACGGCGTCCGGCGAGGGCCTGGGTGCCGACGGCTCCACCCTGATGACGTCTCCCTCGGATGACAGCACTACGTCCTGCCCGGGCCCGAGACTCATCTCTTCCAACATTTCCGGGGGATCGGAAGCATCACCGACCCGCCGACCTTCCTCAATGTCCGCCGCGTCTGCATCGTCCAGAGTTCCCTTGTCTCACTGATATAACGAAGGATAACGATTCGCCCGTTTAGCCGGTACTGACCTCTTGTTTGCTGTACTTTTCCGCCGATCCAGTACAATCGGATCGTGGCTTCGAAGACTCTTTACGTTTGCTCGAACTGCGGTCATCAGGCGCCGAAGTGGCTCGGGCGCTGCCCCGACTGCGGTGAATGGAGCACCTTCGTCGAAGAGGTGCGCGAGGCGAAGAAGGTGGTCGGTTTCGCCGAGCGGGCGACGCGGCAGAAGGCGAGGGCCGCGGGGAAGGCACTCGCTTTGAGCGAGGTGCCCGTCGTCGAAGGTGGTGGCAGGATGGACGCCGGAGTCGGGGAGCTCAACCGGGTGCTCGGCGGTGGGATCGTTCCTGGTTCGATGGTCCTGGTCGGGGGAGAACCGGGCGTCGGAAAGAGCACGCTCCTGTTGCAGGTAATGGGGCATCTGGGTGAAGGCTGCCTAATGGTTTCGGGGGAGGAGTCGCCGCGGCAGGTGGCGTTGAGCGCGCGCAGGCTCGGGGTCGAGGGTCGGGGTTTCAGGGTGCTCTCGGAGACGGACGTGGATGTCATCGAGGCGACGATATTGGAAGAGCGGCCAACGGCCGTGGTGGTAGATTCGATCCAGACGCTCTACTCGCCCGAGCTCTCGGGAGCGCCCGGCGGCGTCGGCCAGGTGCGCGAGTGCGCGGCGAGGCTGATGCGGCTCGCGAAGAGCGAGGGGATAGCCATGATCCTCGTCGGACACGTCACGAAAGAAGGCTCCATCGCGGGTCCCCGCGTGCTCGAACACATGGTGGATACGGTGCTCCAGTTCGAGGGCGATAGGTTCCAGTCTTTTCGGGTCTTGCGGGCGCTCAAGAACCGCTTCGGGTCGACGAACGAGGTCGGGGTCTTCGAGATGACGGGACGTGGGATGGTCGAGGTCGAGGACCCGTCGGCGTTCTTCCTTTCGAGGAGGGAGGAGGACGTGCCGCCGGGGGTGGTGACGGTGTGCCTGCTGGAGGGCACTCGGCCGATGCTGGTCGAGATAGAGAGCCTCGTCGCGCCGAGCCCGCTCGCCAACCCGCGGCGCATTGCCAACGGGGTGGACGCGGGCAGGGTCAACATGCTGTGCGCGGTGCTGAGCCGCAGGGCGGGGCTCGCGCTGCAGGACCAAGACGTGTACGTCAACGTCACGGGCGGCGTGCGGGTGGAGGAGCCGGCGGCGGACCTCGGGGTGGCGCTCGCCATCGCTTCTGCGATGAGGGACAAGGCCGTTGGGAAGGGTACGGCGTGCTTCGGGGAGGTCGGACTGACGGGTGACGTGCGGTACGTGTCGGGGGCGCCGCGCCGGACCTCCGAGATGTCCAAGATGGGCTTCGGCCGTATAATCAGGCCGGAGGGGACGAAGGACGGCCCGCTCAACGGCAGGGCCAGCAGGGGAGCGAGCGTGGTTGAGGTGAGTACGTTGGAGGAAGCCGTGGCGGTGGCGCTGCTTTGAGCCCTCCTAGGCGAAAGCTGCCCGCGGAGTTGACCCGGGCCCTCGATCTGGTGGCCCCGGGAACGGACCTAAGGGCGGCCATAGAGAACATCATAAGGGCGCAGAACGGGGCCCTCATCGTGGTGGACAACCCCGAGAGGCTGGAGGACCTCGGCATCATCTCGGGTGGGATGAGGGTCGAGCTCGAGTTCGCGCCCATGCGCCTCTACGAGCTGGCCAAGATGGACGGCGCGATCGTGGTTTCCAAAAACATGTCGACCATCCACTACGCCAACGCCCACCTCAGCCCCGACCCCGGCTACGAGTCGGACGAGACGGGGATGCGCCACCTGGCCGCCGACCGCACTGCGCAGCAGACGGGCAGCCTCGTCATAGCCGTCTCCGAGCGCAGGAGGGTCGTGAGCCTGTACCAGGGTTCTTACGGGTTGCACGTCCTGGAAGACATCGGGGTGGTCCTGTCGAAGGCCAACTCGGCCATCGCGACGCTGGAGAAGTTCACCCTGAGGCTACGCGAGGAGGCGCGGGGGTTGACCGTGCACGAGTACGATGGGGCGGTGACGCTCAGGGAGGTCGTAAACGCCGTCGTCACCTTCGAGTACTCGGTCAGGATCGCCGAGGAGATAGAGGCTTACGTGAGGGAGCTGGGTAGCGAGGGACGCCTGATCGAGATGCAGCTCGAGCAGGCCTTCCACGGCGTCCCCGAACAATACGAGGCCCTGCTGAAAGACTACGTCGCCGAAGAGGCGGACTACGATTCCGTCAGGGAGAAGCTCGCCACCTTCTCCGCCGAGCAGCTCTCCGATTCTGTCGAGATCGCCCGCGCCCTCGGCTACAGCCCGGCTGGACCTCTGGAGGACTTCTTCATCAAGCCAAGGGGGTACCGCCAGCTCGAGCGCGTACCGCGCCTGCCGAGCAGGGTGGCCGAGAGCCTCATCAAGGAGTTCGGCTCGCTGAAAGAGCTGCTCGAGGCTTCTGAGGAAGATCTCGACGAGGTAGAGGGGGTCGGCCAGGCCCGCGCCCGCGCCATCCATCGCGGCCTCGAACGCCAGCGCAGCCTGGAGACGACGGGTGAGGTTACTTAAGAGCGTGGGGGCATCCGAGGACGGCCCGAGATAGAAGACCGGGGAACAGCCATAGCGCTCGTGCTCGCCGGCGGAACGGGCCGCCGGATGGGCCGCCCCAAGCAGTTCATCGAGCTTCTTGGCGTGCCAGCCCTCCAGTACACCCTGCAAGCCTTCGAGCAGGCCCCGGAAATAGCCAGGATCTACACCGTCGGCGACGAGCACAGGGTCGAAGATCTCGCACGGTTGGCCGGCATCAGCAAGTACGCCGCCTGCGCGGAACCGGGCGAGTCCCGCTCCCTCTCGACCAGGAACGGCCTGCGGCTTTGCGGGGAGGACCCTGAGACCATCGTGCTAGTGCACGACGGATCTCGTTGCCTCGTCACGCCTGGCTTGATCGGGCGCGTCGTAGAAGCCGCGAGTAGAATTGGCGGGCCCGACGGCGTCGTCCCCGGGGTCGCGGTCTCGGATACGATCAAGGTCGCCAGGGACGGCACCGCATCCGAAACCCTCGACCGGACGAACTTGCGGGCGATCCAGACTCCCCAGGCCTTCCGCCTTGGCCTGCTGCGCCGTTTGAACGACCTGCCTGAAGAGCTCCTGCGTGCCGCCACGGACGACGCCTCCCTGGTCGAGCGGGACGGTGGCCGGGTCGAGGTCGTCGCCGGGGAGAAGACCAACATCAAACTGACCTCCCCGGAGGACCTGGTATTCGCCGAGGCCATATTCGCCGCGCGCGAGGGCGCCACCCACGAGGTATGGCCATGATGCGGGTCGGGCTCGGCATCGACGTGCACGCGTTTGCCGCTCCGGAGGATGGTCGTAAGCTTGTGTTGGGTGGTGTAGAGATCCCCTCAGACAGGGGTCTCCTCGGCCACTCCGACGCCGACGTACTTGCCCACGCCGTAACCGATGCCCTCCTCGGGGCCGCCGGCCTCGAAGACATCGGCCACTACTTCCCCGACACGGATCAGCGTTACCGTGACGCCGACTCCATCGAATTGCTCCGCGAGGTCCGCGAGCTCGTTGGAGGGTCGTGGGAGGTTTCCAACATCGATGCCGTCGTCGTGTGCGAGCAGCCCAAGATCCGGGACCACAGGGAGGCCATGCGGGCGAACCTCGCCGCCGCCCTCGGGATAGACGAGTCCCGCGTGGGCGTGCGCGGCACCACGACCGAGCGTCTCGGCTTCATGGGCCGCGGCGAGGGCATAGCCACGCAGGCGGTGTGCCTGCTGGAACGGCGTTGAACGGGGTCAGGGTCCGTTTCGCTCCGAGCCCGACTGGGCTGCTTCACATCGGCGGCGCGCGCACCGCGCTCTTCAACTACCTCTTCGCCAGACATTACGGCGGAGATTCAGTTCTCCGCATCGAGGACACCGACAAGGAGCGGAGCAAACCCGAGTTCGAGCGGGCACAGCTAGAAGACCTCGAATGGCTCGGTTTGCCTTTCGACGAAGGTCCCTACCGCCAGAGCGGGCGCGGGGGGGTCTACGAGCGGGCCGTCCAGCGGCTGGTTGATTCCGGTCTCACGTACGAGAGCACGGACGAGGCGGGCCGGCGAGCGCTGTACTTCCGTCCGCCGGAGCGTAGCGGCAGCTTTTTAGACGGGCTACGTGGAGAGGTCACGTTCCGTGGTGTCGAGGACTTCGTGATCCTGAAGTCCGACGGCACCCCTTCGTACAACTTCGCCGTGGTCGTCGACGACGGGGACATGGGAATTACACACGTGATCAGAGGCGAAGAACACCTCTCGAACACGGCCCGTCAGTCACTTTTATACAGGGCGCTCGGCGCGACAGAGCCCCTGTTCATCCACCTCGGCGTGATCCTCGGACCCGACGGCAAGAAGCTCAGCAAGCGCCACGGCGCCGCGAGCATCTCCGACTACCGCGAGGAAGGATATCTGCCGGATGCGCTGGTGAACTACCTTGCGCTGCTCGGCTGGAACCATCCCAAAGGCAAGGAGGAGTTCTCAGGCCTCGATGAGATCGTGCGCGACTGGGACCCTGCGCGCCTCGGATCGAGCCCTGCGACCTTTGACGCCGACCGTCTGCTGTTCTTCAACGCGAGCCACATCAGGCGCGTGCCCGCCGAAGAGCTTCGCCCGCGTCTCGAGCCTTTCCTGGACGAGCCGCTGCCACGCGGACGCGAACGTGCGGCGGTCGAGGCCCTGAGGGAAGAAATGAGAACGCTCTCCGATGCGTCACGATTGCTGCGTGAGATCACGGGCCCCGTGGACCCTTCCGCATTTGTTGAAGAATTGTCCGACTCCAGCGGCGAGGTCTTCGCGCACATTGCTACCGAACTGAAAGGACGCGAGTTCGAGGACGTGGAAGAGGCGCGGAGCTTTGTGAACGACTTGCGCGCCTGGGCGAGGGGGCGGGGGATCAAGACGCGTGACCTTCTGCATCCACTGAGGCTCGCGCTCACTGGCAAGAACAGAGGACCCGAGATGGCTTACCTCTTCGCGGTGCTCGGTGCTGACGAAGCGCGGGGGCGGATAGTTCGGGCGAGGGAGGCTAGACTAGGGGTATGAGTGTACTGGTAAAGGACAGCCTAAGCGGGGGGAAGGTCGAGGTCGGCGAGAATGGCAGGGTCGGGCTCTACGTCTGCGGACCCACAGTCTACGACCATATACACATCGGCAACGCGCGGGCGCCCCTGTTCTGGGATGTGGTCGTCCGGTACCTGAGGAGCCGGGGTTATGATGTCACGTTCGTCCAGAACATCACGGATATAGAAGACAAGATCATCAATAAAGCCAACGAAGAGGGCGTCTCGTGGCAGGAGATCGTACGTCGCTACACGGGCTCCTTCCACGAACGGTTGCAAATGCTCGGCATAGGGATGCCCGACGTCGAGCCGCGGGCCACGGAGCACATACCCGAGATGATCTCCCTGATCGAAGACCTCATAGAGAAAGACCACGCCTACGTCCCGGAAGAAGCCAACGGCGACGTGTACTACGCTGTGGGGAGCTTCCCGCCCTACGGTGTCCTAAGCCACCAGCTTCCGGAGGAGATGCGCGAGACGGAGAAGGGCCAGAGGGGCTTCAAGAGGAGCCCGCTCGACTTCGCTCTCTGGAAAGCCTCTAAGCCGGGCGAGCCGTACTGGGAGAGCCCCTGGGGTGCGGGACGCCCTGGCTGGCACATCGAGTGCTCCGCGATGGTGAACAAGCACCTGCCCGAGGGGGCGGACATTCATGGCGGCGGCACGGACATACGCTTCCCGCACCACGAGAACGAGCTCGCTCAGAGCACCTCCGCCCACCCCGACCGCACGTTCGTCCGGGCGTGGGTGCACCACGGGATGGTGACGATCGGAGGCCCCGACAAGATGGCCAAGTCCGTCGGCAACGTCCTCGACGTCGAGAGGGCTGTCGAACTGCACGGCCCCAACGCCATTCGAATGTGGCTGCTACAGAGCCACTACTCGCAGCCCATCGAGTACTCGGAGGAGATCCTGGAGGAGAAGCGCCGCTCCTTCGAACGGCTCCAGAACCTGTACAAACAGCTCGGCGGTCCAACCTCGTCGTCGGAGCTCTCCGACAGGCTCGCCGCCGAGCTCACGGAGCGGTTCGACGCGGCGATGCGAGACGACCTGAACACCCCGGAAGCTATCGCGGCGCTCTTCGATGTCGCGGGCCGGGCTGGACGTGAGATCTCGGCCTGCCCCGAGGCGGCGGGCGAGTTCGGTTCGCTCGCCGAAGCCATGAATGAAGTTATGACGATCTTCGGCTTCGATCTGGCGTGCGAACTGGCCACCGAGGTGGAAGGCGTCCGCATCCGGTACTCCGAAGAGCCGGGCAAGGAGATCTTGGGACGCGTGGCCGACAGGGAAAACGCACGGCGTGAGAAGGACTGGGCCACCGCCGACCGGCTGCGCGACGAACTCTACGCTGAAGGATGGGCCGCGGAAGATACGTCCCAAGGCCCCATCCTCCGTCGCCGTTGATTGAAGCAGGAGATGATCTACGGCATAAGGCCCGTGATCGAGACACTGAAGAGCGGGCGACGAAAGGTCTTCGAAATCTTCGACGCCGTCGGGGACGAGGAGGTCGCGAACGCCGCGAGTACTCGAGGCGTAGAGATAAAGCGCGTCTCCCGCCAGCGGGTCGATGAGCTGGCCAGGGGCGGAGTCCACCAGGGCGTGGTGGCCCGCGTCGAGCCGTACCCTTACTCCGGTCTAGAGGAGATCCTGGCCTCGCCCGAGCCCCTAATTCTTGTCCTCGACGGCGTCACCGACCCGCGCAACCTCGGCGCCGTCCTGCGGGCAGCGGATAGCGTGGGGACGAGCGGGGTCGTCGTCCCGAAGAACCGTGCCGCGGGCGTGACGGCTGCCGCGGTCAAGGCGAGCGCCGGTGCGAGCGAGCACGTGCGCGTCGCGCGTGAGACCAACCTCAGGCGGGCCATCGAGAAAATGAAGGAGGCAGGTCTCTGGGTGTATGCTGCCGATGCCGCCGGGACGCCGTACACCGAGCTCGACCTTGCGGGACCTATCGGGTTCGTGTTCGGGAGCGAGGGAAGGGGCGTCAGGCGCCTCGTGCGCGAGGCGTGCGACGGGGAGGTCTCCATCCCCATGCTCGGGAACATCGGGTCGCTCAACGTCTCCGTCGCCGCGGCAGTCTTGCTCTACGAGGTGAGGAGGCAGCGCGGGTGGCCTTGATCCTGGACGGCTACAACGTGATCGGCGCCCTCGACCGCTACAGGGAAGCGGACAGCCTCGACGCCGCGCGAGAGCTCCTCATAAACGACGCCCTCAAAGCCTCGGGATGGACCGGCAGGCCCCTGATCGTCGTCTTCGACGCCCACCGCGGCCCCGGACCCGGGCGGGCCGAGCAGCGAGCCGGCGGAGCCGTGTGCATCATCTACAGCGCCCCGGGAGAGTCCGCCGACGACGTAATAGAACGCCTCCTCTCCAACCTCAAAGACGCGGCCACCGTCTACACCGCAGACTTCGCCCTCCAACGCACCGTCCTCGCCCGCGGCTCGACCCGCGCCACCCCACACGAGTTCGCGATCTTACTAGACGAGTTGCCGGCCGTAACGAGGAGCCCGAGCGTCCCGCGCACGTCCCGTATAGCAGACCGTCTTTCATTGGAAACCTTGCGTAAGTTGGAAGAGATACGCCGGAAGGGAAAATAGCATGTCAGCATGTCAGCCGGTCAGCACGTCAGCAAGAACAGTCGAGGGACACCTTCGCTACCTTCGTCGATGCGGTCGTGCCGGTGACACGCTGTTACAATCGTAGTAGTATGTCGTATGCTGCGGCGAGGCGTCAGCGGCCAGAAAAGCTGATTAGCTGATGTGCTGACAAACTCATTCGCCCGGGTAGCTCAGAGGTAGAGCAGCCGCCTTGTAAGCGGCCGGTCGGGGGTTCGAATCCCTTCCCGGGCTCTGGT
Source organism: Actinomycetota bacterium (assembly GCA_046733115.1). Taxonomy (GTDB): domain Bacteria; phylum Actinomycetota; class Rubrobacteria; order Rubrobacterales; family Rubrobacteraceae; genus Rubrobacter_D. Next base: position 15,978 of record JBKPOM010000175.1, read on the forward strand.
TGGGGGCTCGTCTTTGGCCTTCTTTGGTCTGTTGAAAAGTCGGTGGCGTTTGCTACCATAGTCAGGCGCTCTGCAGAGTGCTGCGGGGGCGTGGCCGGGGGTGTGCCCGAGCGGCCAAAGGGAGCAGACTGTAAATCTGCCGGCTTCGCCTACGGAGGTTCGAATCCTCCCGCCCCCACGAAAGGAATATGCCCCTGTAGCTCAG
>JBKPOM010000176.1:0-12777 GCA_046733115.1 Actinomycetota bacterium
TTTCTGCACGTCAGGGCGAGAAAACCGGCAGGGACAGAGGGCTAATCGAAGCCGGCACCCTCGAGCGCGGGTAGCGCAGCCCTGGCGTAACGGGCGGCGTACGCTGTATCGGCGCTGGCGGGGAACCCGGTGGGCTCCCTACTCTCGAACTCTTTCGCGCCGATTTCCGTACGAATGCGGCCCTTTGCGAGATCTATCCTGAGGGTGTCACCATTGCGGAGCAGGCTGATGACGCCGCCCTCAGTGGTCTCGGGGCTGAAGAGCGAGATCCAGGTCCCAACGGCGTCTTGAGGCGCGAGCCCGTCGGTGAGCACGGGCACTTCGAGCCCTGCCTCCCGCAGAGACCGCCCGAGCGCGTCGAGCCGGATCAACCCCGGTCCTCCACGCGGCCCGCAACCACCCACCACGAGCATCGCCTCGTCCGCAACCTCGCCCCGACGCACGCTCGTGACGGCCTCCTCTTCGGAGCCGAAGACGCGGCACTCTTTCGCCGCCTCCATGGCGCCCTGGCCTACGCGGCAGACGGCTTCGGCACCCGATGCTCTCGCTCTGACGAAGACGAGCCTTGCGTGCTCGTCCGGCGGGGGCGGCGAGGGCGGTAGGTTCTCTTTGAGATTACCCGCTACGGTAGGGATGTCGTGGAGCGTGTCGCCCAGTGAGGAGAGCAGGCCGGGTACGCCTTGCTCCCTCAACCAATCTGGGGCGGCCTCCGGGGTTTCGGGGGCGAGGACCCGGATCATATGGTCGAACCCGGCGACGTCGGCCTCGCGGGCGAGCGCCGCGAGATGGACGAGGAATTCCGGCCCACCGCCGGCAGCAACGCCGGACCTGAGCGCGTTGGCGAGGGAGAAGTTGTCGATCAGCCCGTGGGGGCGTAAGCTGTCGCGTTCCGCGAGGGAGACGAGCGTATCCACGGGCTCTCCGACACTGGGCACGAGGCCTATCGCAACGAGGGCCGCGGAGAAGGATGGGCTGTCCGGCGGTACGCAGACCGTGGGGAGATTCAGACGCAGCGCGGCGACGAGCATACCGGCGAGGTCCTCGGAAGCATCTGCGTGGAGCAGAAGGGCGTCGAGATCAGTTCCCAAGCAGGAGACCTCTACGAGATCGGCAACCCACTCGCGCGCCAGCGCGACGCCGCCTGAGGGCCTGCCGGCAAGCAGACGTAACGGTACGGGCTCTCCTCCGGCCTCGCGGACGACGTCAGGGAGGCCGGCGGGTTCGAAGAGAGGTACGCCGATGCGCGCGGAGCTCAGGTTCTAGGAGCCCAGTTTGTCCATCAGGAGCTCGCGGACCCTTCCGCCGTCGGCGTTGCCGCGGGTCGCCTTCATCACCTGTCCAACGAGGAAGCCGACAACCTTCTTGTCGCCGTTTCGGACGCGTTCGGCCTCGTCGGGGTTGGCGGAAATGGTCTCGTCTACAACACCTGAGAGCTCGTCGGAGCCGACCGAGGCGAGGCCCTCGCGCTCGACGACGACGGAAGGCGAGTCGCCGGTCTCGAAGACCCTATCTAGTGCCGTCCTCGCCGCGGAGCGGGATACTTTTCCTGCGGCGACTAGTTCCATGAGTTCTTTCATGTGCTCGGGCTCTACCTTCGAGTCGGATATCTCCGTCCCTGTCTCGTTGAGGAGCGCGCGCAGGTCGCCGGAAATCCAGTTCGATGCCTGTTTGGGATCTACCTCGGCCGCAACCGCTTCGTAGAACGCCGCGAGGTCTCGATCGGCCGTGAGCACCCCCGCGTCGTACTCGGAGAGGCCGTACTGTTCGACAAATCGGGCGAGCATGTCGTCGGGCAACTCGGGGAGCCGCTCCTGTATCTCGTTGACGTACGCTCTCGAGAGTTCGAGCGGGAGTAGGTCCGGCTCCGGAAAATAACGGTAATCGTGGGCGTACTCCTTGCTGCGGAGCTCGTGCACCTCGTCGGTCTCGGGGTCGTAGTGGAGCGTGGTCTGCTCGACGCGGCCGCCGCTCTCCAAAACTTCGCGCTGGCGCTCCAGCTCTCGCGCTAGGCCCCGCTCGACGAAGCGGAAGGAGTTCATGTTCTTGAGCTCGGTCTTGGTGCCGAAAGAGCCGTCGGGGTTGCATATGGAAACGTTGGCGTCGCAGCGGAGCTGGCCCTTCTCCATGTCCGCCTCCGAGACGCCGACCGCGCGCAAGATTTCCTTCAATTGGTTGGCAGTCGCGCGCGCGGCTTCGGGCGATGGAATGTCGGGTTCGGTGACGATCTCCATGAGGGGCGTACCGCCACGGTTGAAGTCGACGAGGGAGCCGACCGAGCCGTGCATGCGGCCCGAGGTGCCGACGTGGACGTTCTTGGCCGCGTCTTCTTCCAGGTGGAGGCGTGTGATCCCGACGCGGACCTTGCCTTCGGCGGTAGGAACGTCCAGGTACCCGCCGGTACAGATCGGCTCGTCGAACTGCGAGATCTGGTACCCCTTCGGGAGGTCGGGGTAGAAGTAGTTTTTCCTGGCGAAGACGGCCCTCTCCGACACGTCGCAGTTGAGGGCGAGCCCGGCCATGACCCCGAGCTCGACGGCCTTCTCGTTGGTAACGGGCAAGGCGCCTGGATGCCCGAGGCACACGGGACAGGTGTGGGTGTTCGGGGGTTCTCCGTAGGTCACCCTGCAACCGCAGAACATCTTGGTCGTGGTCGCAAGGTGGAAGTGGAACTCCAGCCCAATGACCGCCGTGTACGTACGCTCTTCCTGCACTTCCAAGTGTTAGCCTCCATGCCAGACTCGCCTGCCTTTACATTTCCATTCTAGCACTGCCCGACGACGGGCTTGGTCTGCGAGGCGGATGCTAAAATAAGACTCTACGGAGGTTGCGACAGGTGCAGGCGGAGACAGATAACGACGTCGCCGGGACGAACAGGCCGCACTTCGTGGTCTTGCAAGGACCGGGCCTCGGCGACTTCTTCGAGATAACCGACGACGAACTGATCCTGGGCAGCGACCCGTTCCGGGCCGACATCGTGGTGCGTGACGTGGAGGTCGAACCGAGGCACGCGGAGATCTACAGAGAACCCGGCGGTTACGTCGTGAAGGGCGTGGGGGCGGCCAAGGGCATCGCGCTCAACGGCGCGGTCATGGAGGAGCCCGGGTGCAGTTATCTTCTCTCCGACGGGGACCGCATCCACTTGGGCGACTCCGTGCTAGAGTTCTCGCACCAGGATGAGATCAAAGCCTCCTTCTACGAAGAGTTGCACCACCTCGTAAACCGCGACCACCTCACGGGTCTATTCTCCAAAGACCGCTTCGACCGCGAGTTCGAGCACCGCCTGGAGGCCATGGCAGATGAGGGAAGGCCATTAAGCGTGCTGATGGCCGACATAGACAGCCTCAAAAAGATAAACGACGCCCACGGGCACCTGCTCGGCGAGTTCGTGGTGGGTGAGATCGGGCGCATCATCGGCGCCATGCACGAAGAAGAAGGCCGCAGCGCCACCCGCTTCGGCGGCGACGAGTATCAGACCATCCTCCCCGACCTCTCCAAAGAGGAGGCCGTGGAGGTGGCCGAGGAGATCCGTCGTAGTGTCGAAGCGCACGCCTTCGAGGGGGAGGACACCACGGCCAGGACCACCATCTCCATAGGCGTCGCATGCTACCCCGGAGACGGGACCACCCGTCAGGAGCTGACCCACGCCGCCGACGCGGCCCTCTACCGGTCCAAAAGGGCCGGCGGCAACGCGGTAAGCGTGTAAGCACGCTCCGGCCCGCGGCCTACGCTTGTCAGGTTGTTGTTGGTCGTGGGCGTATCGCCTGTCCCGTGGGCGTGCATATAATATGTTTGGTAAAGGGGTATCGGCGCACCGTTAGGCTCTGGTGGTCACGAAAAAGGAGGACGGCATGGCTCAACCGCAGGCGTTACCCTCGGAGACCGGGCACTGGTGGGCTCTGGCGCTGCGCGGCGCCATCGCCATACTCTTCGGGCTGGCCGCGCTGCTGAGGCCTGGCATTGCTCTGGGGGCTTTGATCCTGCTGTTCGGCGCCTACGCCCTGGTCGACGGCGTGTTCGCGATAGTGGGCGTGTTCGGGGGCACCCGCGGCGGCACGCCCCGCTGGCTGTTGCTCATCGAGGGGATAGCAGGCATCCTTGCAGGCCTGATCGCCTTCGTGCTTCCAGGATTGACCTCGGTCGTACTTCTATACCTCATCGCCGCCTGGGCCGTCGTCACGGGGATCTTCGAGATCGCGACGGCCATCAGGCTACGTCAGGAGATCAGGGGCGAATGGGCCCTCATCATCGGCGGCGTACTCTCCGTACTATTCGGGGCGATCCTGGCCGTGATCGGACCGGTCGCGGGGTTGCTCTCGCTGATATGGTTGATCGGCATCTACGCCGTGGCGTTCGGCATCCTGATGCTGATCACGGCCTTCCAGGTACGCGGCAGGGATGCCAGCAGCGGCACCGACAGGCCGAGCAGGGTCGTCTGATCCGCCGGGCAGGCCCGACGAAGAACATCTGAACGCGGCCAACGGTCAGGAGCGCAGCGAGCCGAATGGTGCCTGGCCTTTCTGGAGGTTAGCGGTGGTGCGAAGGAAACGCTCCCGGAAACGCACCCGGGCCGAGATAGGCAGGTATCGTCCCACCCCGATCCGTATCTCGAGGCGCACCCGGACCGTGCTCGTCGTACTCAGTTTCCTCGTTGTCGCCCTGATCATGTGGTTCTCGCCGACGGTCCCCGTCGTCTTGCTCGGCGGTTTCGCCGTGGCGCTCGTCCTTTCGTTCCCGGTGCGCTGGCTCTCCTACATCATGCCGCGGTGGTTGGCCATGCTCGTCACGTTCCTTGTGCTTATTGGTGTAGGCTTGCTGGCTTTCCTGATTCTCATTCCTATCCTGGTAGTGCAGTTGATTTCGTTCGTAAAGGCCGCACCAGAGATCGTGATGGGCGCGAGGCACACGCTTAAGGGGTTGCTGCAACCGCTCGCCGACTACGGCCTGCTGAAGGGAACCCCTGACCAGTTCATCGGCGAGCTGGGGCAGGATCTACTAGGCCTCGCCCGGTCTGTGGGGAAGAATGTCCTCGGCGGCCTGGTTAGCTTCGTCTCCAGCACGATCAGCCTGGTTCTCTCCCTCTTCGGGGTGCTCTTCGTCTCTGTCTATTTGCTCGCAAACGTACGCAAGATCAAAGCCACCTACCTTATGGCGACGCCGAAGCGCTATAGGCGAGACGCCGCCGAGCTGTGGGAGAGCGAGGGGAACTCTCTGTCGCGATACCTGAGCGGATTGGGGCTCGACATGGTACTACAGGGCGCCTTCTCTACCGTGGCGCTCTTCTTGCTGGGGGTTCCTTACGCGCTGCTGCTCGGCACCTGGGTCGCGATCACGGCGATCATACCCTACCTCGGGGCCTGGCTGGGCGCCATACCTGCGGTCATAGTCGCCCTCACGATCTCCCCGGGCAAGGCCATCCTGACGGCCCTGCTCTACCTCGTGATACAGCAGATCGAGGGAAACTTTTTGCAGCCGAGAATACAGGGACAGGCGCTCAACATGCCATCGATCTTGATCTTCCTCGGCGTGATCGCGGGCGCCGAGATAGCCGGGTTTCTCGGGATATTGTTCGCCGTGCCAACCCTGGCGGTACTGAAGGTCCTCTTCGACTTCCTCCGCGCACGTTTCTACACGGAGGATGTTAGCCCACCGACACCCTCGGCTTCTCAACAAGTTCGAAAACCTGATGCCTCGTAGGGACGTTTCGCGAAACGCCCAATGACGAACCGCGCTAAGGTTTCAGCATGAACTCGAAGTCCGCCACCTCTTCGGCGGCGCGGGCGGCCCGCAGCAGCATCGGCTCGGTGAAATGGTCACCCATCAGCTGGACGCCGACGGGAAGGCCGTCGGAGAGGCCTCCGGGGACGCTGATGGCGGGTATTCCGGCCAGGCTCGCGGGGACGGCGCAGATGTCCTGGAGGTACATGGCAAGGGGGTCGTCGGTCTTCGCGCCGAGCTCGAAGGCGACGGAGGGGGAAGTCGGGGAGAGGAGTACTTCGTAGCGGGAGAAGGCCGCGCGGAAGTCCTCGATTATCCTGGTCCTCACCTTCTGGGCCTGGGCGTAGTAGGCGTCGTAGTAGCCGGAAGACAGGGCGTAGGTGCCGAGCATGATCCTGCGCTTCGCCTCGGCCCCGAAGCCCCTCTCGCGCGTCTTGCGGTACATCTCGTGCACGCCATCGGCAGGGACTCTCAGCCCGTAACGGACCCCGTCGAAGCGGGCGAGGTTGGAAGAGACCTCGGCCGGCGCGATAATGTAATACGCCTCCAGCGCGTAGTACGCGTGCGGCAGCTTTACCTCCCCCACTTCGGCCCCAGAGCCTTCGAGTCCCTCGGCGACGGCGCCGACCACCTCGCGCACCCCAGCGTCTATGCGCTCGTCCATCAGCTCCGTCACCACCCCGACCTTGAGGCCCTCCACGCCGCCGTCGAGGCCGGCGAGGTAGTCGGGGACCTCGACGTTGGCGCTGGTCGAGTCGCGCCGGTCGTGGCCCGCTATGGCCTGCAGAAGAAGCGCCGAGTCCCGCACGTCGCGCGTCATCGGCCCGACCACGTCGAGCGAAGACCCGAAGGATATAAGGCCGTAGCGCGAGACACGTCCGTAGGTGGGCTTGAGCCCGACGATGCCGCACAACGCCGCTGGCTGGCGCACCGAACCGCCCGTGTCCGTCCCGAGCCCCCACCAGCCCTCCCCAGCCGCAACCGCCGCCGCCGAGCCGCCCGAGGAGCCGCCTGGGACACGGCCCAGATCCCACGGGTTGCGGGTCGGTCCGTAGGCCGAGTTCTCCGTAGACGAGCCCATCGCGAACTCGTCCATGTTCGACTTGCCGACCATGACGAGATCCTCGCCGAAGTTCTCCAGTGCCGAGGCGTCATAGAGTGGCTCGAAGTCCTCGAGGATCTTCGACCCGCACGTCGTCCTCACGCCGCGAGTAGACAGAACGTCCTTGACGACGAGCGGTACGCCCTCCCAGAACCTCCGGACGTCGTCCTTCGCGTCCACCCTTTCGGCACGTTCCATGGCCAGCTCGGGCGTGGTAGTCAGGAAGGCGTTGACCTCGTCATCGACCTCCTCGACGCGCCTGTTGGCGACCTTGGCGGCCTCGCGGGCCGAGAACTCGCCGGCTTCTATCTCCGTTGCGAGCTCGTGGGCTGTCAGGCCGAGCAGGTTCTCCGGCATCTCAGTCGATCCTCGGGACGGCGAAGAGGTCGTCGACGCGCTCGGGGGCTGGGGCGAGGGCCTCTTCCTGGGTGAGTTCGGGGCGCGGCTCGTCGGGGCGGAGGACGTTAGAGAGGTTCAGCGGGTTCGCCGTCGGCGGGACCTCGGCGAGGTCGAGCTCCCGGATCTTCTCTATGCTGTCCAGGATCGCGTCGAGCTGGGTGCCCATCTTCACTATCTCATCATCCGTCAGACCCAACCGCGCCAGATTCGCCACGTGGCGCACCTGCTCTTCGGATATCATGCTTCGCCTCCGGTCTTCGCCAGTAGAATCACGACGTATCTTAGCGCAGCGCCTACGCTCCATCGCGTCCGGAACATGGGGGGTTTGTCTCAGGCTTCTCCCGTGGCGCGCAGGGCCGCGAGGAGCGCTTCGAATTCGTCGCGGCATCCCCACACATGTGGAGATGTTCCTGGACCAGCGGCATAGCCTCGGCGGTGTCCAGGCCGGAGAGCTGTATCGTTACAAAGCGATCCAGCGCCTCGAAGCACTCGTCGCAGCCGATCTCCTCCCCTCGCGGGTCTCGGCTATCTCCTTTACCACCGCCTTGAAGATCCCTTCGTCTACCGTCAGTCCTTTTTCCCGGTGCGTATCTACGCACCTCGACTAATAGATGTGCCGGGCAGGCCAGATCTTACCTCAAGCAAAAGCGCCGAGCACATCCTCCGCCAAGAGCCTCTCGACCTCCATCCTTCGCTTCAGTCGCTTGCGGGCGTCGTGGAGGAGCTTGTAGAGCGCGTTGCGGTTCGTATCCATGCGGTCGGCTATAGCCTCCAGGGGCATGCCGCCGAGCGCGGCAAGCAACGCAAGGCGTTGCCTCTCCGTCAGATCCTCGTCGATAAAGCGCCGGAAATCCGCGAGGATTATGCCCTTCGCTGTCGCCAGCTCGGGGTCCGTTACCGGGTCTGCCGGCGAGACGGCGTCCTCACCCTGGCGGTCGATCACTTCTTCCAACGAGACGTCGCGCCACCGGCTGCGTCGCATCTCGGCGAACGCCGTGCGCACGCAGATCTTCTGCGCCCAGACCGTGAAGCGGCTCTCCCCCTGAAGGAATCGAGGTTGTCCAGGATCTTCAACAGCGCCTCCTGCGCGAAGTCCTCGACGGAAGGCTCGACGCCGCCCACCCGCCCGTGCAAGGCGGCCCTCAGGCCTCGCACCAGCAGGCCGCGCAGGTCCGCTAGCGCCGCCTCCTTCTCAGGCCCCCGCAAAGCGGCGAGCCACTCTTCGTTGTTGCGCTCTTCTATCGGGAACCACCACTGTAGCACGTGCCGACCAACTGGGGTTCAATTGTACAGGCGTCGAACGCCACAGTCGCGTACGAACGTCCTCTTGCGCGGCCGAGGTAAGAGTCTGGCCCGTCGGGGCCTCTGTATCAGTGAGAGGGCTAGTGAGGTGACAACAACGCGGCCGTAAACCCCGTCACAGAGGAGGAAGCCGGGAGATGGAGATCCACGAGACGGCAAGCGCATCCGACCAGATCGTCCCGGGAGAGGGCGTGCCCGGCTACCAACCCATAGAGAACTACGGGATCATCGGCGACCTGCATACAACGGCCTTGGTGGGTATGGACGGTTCCATAGACTGGTTGTGCCTGCCGCGCCACGACTCCCCGAGCGTCTTCGGGGCGATCCTCGACGATGCCAGAGGCGGACGGTTCAGGATCTCCCCAGGCATGGAGGGTGCCACCTGTAAGCAGCTCTACTGGCCCGATACCAACGTACTCGTTACGCGGTTCTTCACGGCCGACGGGGTCGGGGAGGTCACGGACTACATGCCCATAGGCATCTCGGGTAGCGGCCAGGGGCGGCACCAGATCGTCCGCCGCGTCGAGGTGGTGCGCGGCACCATGACCTTCAGGATGGAGTGCACCCCCGCCTTCGACTACGCCCGCGGGGAGCACGAAACCACGATCGTCCCCGGCGGCGCGACGTTCCGTTCCTCCGAACTGAGCCTCGGCCTGGCGTCGTTTTTCCCGCTGCAGCAGAAGGACAATGGGGCTTTCGCCGAGTTCACGCTCCAGGAAGAACAGTCCACGGTCTTCGTGCTCAGGGAGATCGAGGCCGAAGATGAGTGCGGGGTCTGTTTCTCGAAGACGGAAGAAGAGCAACTCTTCATGCGTACCGTCGGCTACTGGCGCCGCTGGCTCTCGCAGTGCACCTACACGGGCCGCTGGCGCGAGATGGTACGCCGCTCGGCCCTTACCCTGAAGTTGCTCACCTACGAGCCGACGGGCGCGATAGTGGCCGCCCCAACTATGGGATTACCGGAGGGCGTCGGCGGGGAGCGCAACTGGGACTACCGGTACACCTGGATCAGGGACGCCGCCTTCACCCTCTACGGCCTCCTGCGCATCGGCTTCACGGAAGAGGCGGAAGGGTTCATGAACTGGCTGGAAGCGCGCAGCCAGATGTCCAACCCTGACGGATCTTTGCAGCTCATGTACGGGATAGACGGACGCAAGGACCTGACGGAGATGACGCTGGATCATCTCGACGGCTACCGGGGCTCGCGTCCTGTGAGGCTCGGAAACGGCGCCTACGACCAGCTTCAACTCGACATCTACGGCGAGCTCATGGACGCCGTCTACCTCTACAACAAGCACGGCTCCCCCATCTCCTACGACCTGTGGACGTACCTACGAGCCCTCATCAACTGGGTCTGCGACAACTGGGACAACAAGGACGAGGGGATCTGGGAGACCAGGGGCGGCCGCAGAGACTTCGTGTACTCCAGGCTCATGTGCTGGGTCGCCATAGACAGGGGCTTGAGGCTCGGCGACAAGCGCTCCTTCCCCGCCGACCGCGAGAAGTGGCTGGCGGTCAGGGACGAGATCTACGAGGAGATCATGGACAAAGGCTGGAGCGAGGAGCGCGAGGCGTTCGTGCAATCCTACGGCGACGATACTTTAGACGCATCCAACCTGATCATGCCGCTCGTCTTCTTCCTCTCCCCGAGCGATCCCAGGATGCTCAAAACGCTCGATGCCATCAACCGCCCCCCGAAGGACGGCGGCCTGGTCTCGAACAGCCTCGTCTACCGCTACGACGTGCAGAAGTCCTCGGACGGCCTGACGGGCGAAGAAGGAACCTTCAGCCTCTGCACCTTCTGGCTCGTCGAGGCGCTGACGCGGGCGGGACGGCTCGAAGAATCCCGCCTCATCTTCGAGCACATGCTCGGCTACGCCAACCACCTCGGACTCTACGCCGAGGAGATAGGACACCGCGGCGAGGCACTGGGCAACTTCCCGCAGGCCTTCACGCACCTCACACTCATCAGCGCGGCGTACAACCTCGACAAGGCACTCGGAAGCAGCGGTTTGCACCGCTAGAAAGGAACCTATGTCTATGGCAGCAGAGCATTACGACGCTGTGGTGATCGGGTCCGGGCAGGGCGGAACCCCGCTGGCAAGGGCCCTGGCCGAGGCCGGACGAAAGACGGCGATCGTAGAACGCGAGCACGTAGGCGGCACGTGCATCAACGAGGGCTGCACCCCCACCAAGACGATGGTCGCCAGTGCGATGACGGCCTACGTGGATCGGCGTTCGGCCGACTATGGCGTCCACAACGGCCCTGTCGCCGTCAACATGGGCGAGGTGCGGAGCCGCAAGCGGTCGATCGTGGACAGCTTCAGGGAGGGTAATGAGAGGCGCATCGAAGCCACGGAAGGTCTCGACCTGATCGACGGCGAGGTCAGCTTTACGGGTCCAAAAACGCTCACGGTGCAGACGAACGAAGGCGAAGCCTTCGAGATCGGGGCGGACAACATCTTTATTAACGTCGGCGCCAGGCCGGCCAACCCCCGATCGAAGGCTTGGACAGCGTGCCGGCCCTGAACTCGACCTCCATCATGGAGCTAGACGAGCTACCCGAACACCTGCTCGTGCTCGGCGGCAGCTACGTCGGGCTGGAGTTCGCCCAGATGTTCAGGCGTTTCGGCAGCGAGGTCACCATCGTGCAGCGGAGCGGACAGTTGATGGGCCGCGAGGACCCGGACATAGCCGAGGCGGTGGCCGACATCATGCGCGAGGACGGCATCGAAGTCCTGCTGAACACCCAGACCCTGCGCGCCGCGCGGGATGGCGGGAAGATCCTACTGACGGTAAATACACCCGAGGGGGAGCGCACGCTGGAAGGCTCCCACCTCCTCGTGGCGGCAGGCCGGCCGCCCAACACGGAGACCCTCAACCTCGACGCGGCCGGCATAGGGAAGGACAGACGCGGTTTCATCAAGGCGAACGAGCGCCTGGAGACCGGCGTGGAAGGCGTCTACGCCATCGGGGACGTGAAGGGTGGCCCGGCGTTTACCCACATCTCCTACGACGATTTCCGCATCATCCGCACCAATTTGCTGGCGGGCGGGAGTGCCACCATCGCGGATCGGCCCGTCCCCTACACCATGTTCATAGATCCGCAACTCGGCCGCATCGGCTTGAGCGAGCAGGAGGCCAGGGACCAGGGCCGCGACGTGCTCGTAGCCAAGATCCCGATGAGCTACGTCGCGCGGGCCATAGAGATGGGCGAGACGCGCGGCTTCATGAAGGTCGTCATCGATGCGGAGACGGACCGGATCCTGGGCTGCGCGGTGCTGGGAATAGAGGGAGGCGAGATCATGGCGATGATCCAGATAGCCATGATGGGCAACCTTCCCTACACGGCCCTCCGCGACGCCGTCTTCGCCCACCCCACCCTCGCCGAGTCGCTGAACACCCTCTTCTCGACCGTGGAAGAGAAAGAGTACAGGAGATCCCATGAAAGAGGTAGCCGTCTATCCCGGTAGGCAAGGCAGCATCCATCTGGGCGATCTGCCAACGCCGAGCGTCGACGATGTCCCTGACGGTCGCGGGGTGCTGGTTGAGGTGCTCCGCGTCGGGGTGGACGGGACGGACAAGGAGATCAACGACGCCGAGTACGGGGCCGCCCCCGAGGGCTACGACTTCCTGGTTACGGGCCACGAGTCGTTCGGGCGCATTCTGGAAGTCGGTCCGAACGTCAAGGACTTGGAACCCGGAGACTACGTGGTGGCAACGGTCAGGCGTCCGGGGAACAGCATCTATGACAGCATCGGCACCTACGTCATGACCACCGACGAGACGTACTACGAGCGCGGGATCAACCTGCGCCACGGCTACCTGACGGAGCGCTACGTGGACGATCCAGAGTACATCGTCAAGGTGCCCGACGCCTTGAAAGAGGTCGGGGTGCTACTGGAGCCGATGAGCGTGGTGGAGAAGGGGATCGAGCAGGCCTACGAGATCCAATGCCGCCTCAAGGTCTGGCGCCCCGAGCGCGCCGACGACGGCGGCGCGGGAACACTAGGACTTCTGGCGGCGCTCGCGCTCAGGCTGCGCGGGCTCGACGTAACGACGCTCGCGCGCACCGAGCCGCCGATCCTGAACAGCAAGCTGGTCGAGGTCCTTGGGGCCGCTACCTGAGCACCCGCCAGAAGCCGCTCCTCGATGCCGCCGCGGAGCATGGTCCGTTCGACATCATCTTCGAGGCGACGGGCGTGAGCAGCATCGTGTTCGAGAGCATGGAGGCGGTGGGCAAGAACGGCGTGCTCGTG
>JBKPOM010000177.1:0-5292 GCA_046733115.1 Actinomycetota bacterium
CTGTTCTTGGGTACCGTACGCTGCAAGCGGCGCGCAGCCGAGGGAGATGTGGGCTTCCATCGTGATCCCTACCGAGGTGTCGGCGCGTGAGATCTCCTCCAGCGCCAGGTTGTAGGCGACGAAATCCCCGCCCGAGCCGGCGTACTCTTCGGGGAGCGTCAGTCCGAGCAGGCCGAGGCGGGCCATATCCGCGACGATGCCGTAGGGGAATCTTTGCTCGCGGTCCAGCTCGGCGGCGCCTGGCCGAATCTCGTTCTGGGCGAAGTCGCGTGCCAGATCTCGCCAACGGCGCTGTTCGTCGGTCAGGTCGAAGTTCATGGAACCTCCTGCTTCCTCGGATCGACCGCATGATAGCAGCGCGACGGATCACCCGAGATACGGGACACTCTCGTTACGATTACGTTGCGTTTTTCGAAAGCAGTACGAAACTAATGTTCCCCACGGTCGTATAAGAGGATACACTGAAGCGTAGAGGTCCTACCGCGAAGGAGGCACCAATGTTCGGGGCACTAATCTTCTGGATCATAGTTGGCGGTATTGCCGGCGCGCTGGCCAAGCTGATCATGCCCGGCGACGACCCCGGCGGCTTTATAATCACGATCATACTAGGTATAGCTGGTGCCCTGATTGGCGGCTTTCTGGCCAGCCTCATAGGCATAGGCGGTGGCGGATGGATCTGGTCCATCATAATCGCCACCATCGGCGCGATCATACTGCTAGCGATCTACCGGCTTATCGCAAGCAATAGGGCAGCCGGGTAACGAGCACGATTCGAGGGGCCGGAACTCACAGTTCTGGCCCCTCCATACTGCGCCGCTCCGTTCGTATGCACATAGGTGTACCAGGTCGCCGCCTGGTTCTCTAGGTCGACGTTTTGAGAACCGACCGCCGCTCCTACTCGACCAGCACTCGGCGAAGAAGCTTTCCTGACAGGGTCTTCGGGATGGCGTCGACGAAACGTACGTCCCGGATCTTCTTGTGCGACGCCACCTTCTCGGCGACCCAGTCCATGAGCCCGTCGGCGTCGGGATCCCCACGAGGAACTACGGCCGCGACCGAGACCTCGCCACGCTCCTCGTCCGGCCGCCCGACGACGGCGGCGTCGGCGACGTTGGGGTGCGTGAGGAGCACGGCCTCGAGCTCCGCGGGCGCAACCGCGTAGGCGCTTATCTTTATGAGCTCCTGGAGCCGGTCCACCACGAACACGTTGCCCTCGCCGTCCACGTATCCGAGGTCGCCGGTCTTTAGCCAACCATCGGCTTCTCGATGGTCTCGGCGGTGGCCCCGGGATTGCCCAGGTAGCCGGCCATGATCTGCGGTCCCTTGACCCACAGTTCGCCCCGCTCGCCGGTCCCGAGGTCGCATCCCGTGTCGGGATCGACCACCCGCAGCCCGGTGTTGGGCATAACGCGTCCGACAGAACCGGGCACGGCACCAAGCTCACGGTCCGGCATCGTGGCGCCGACCGTGGTCTCTGTCATCCCCCATGCCTGGCCGACGGCCGCATGCGGGTAGCGCTCCGCGACGGCGCGCTGGAGGCCGGCTCCGAGCGGCGCGCCGCCCGAGACGATGAGCTCGAGAGAAGACAGGTCGTACTCCTTGGCCATCGGGTGGCTGGTGAGCAGGGCAATGATTGGCGGCGGCACCGCGAGAACGGTCACCCTGTGCCGCTGTATAAGGGCGAAAAAGTGTTGGGGGTCGAAGCGTGGCATGGTGACCACCGTCGATCCCGAAGCCAGCGGCACCGCCAACGAGACCACGAAGCCCATGATGTGGAAGAAGGGAGCCACGGCCAGCGTCGTGTCGCGTCCCGTCATGCGCAACCCGCTACGAACCTGGCGCACAGACGCAACCAGGTTGGAGTGCGTGAGCATGACCCCCTTGGGTAGCCCGGTCGTGCCGCTCGAGTACGGCAGCAGCCCCACGCCGTCCGGTTCGGTTGCCACTTCGGGCACCGGGACGCCGCTCCCGATCAGCTCCAAAATCGGCGTGGCGCCTTCGGCCTCCCCGAGCACGACGACCTCCCGCACCCCACCCGCGGAAGCAGCCGCGAGCGCGGCGGGAACCAGCGCCGGCACCGTCACGAGCACCGATGCTCCAGAGTCCGCGAGCTGCGCCTCGAGCTCCCGCCGGGTGAAGGCGGGATTGATGCCTGTGACCGTGCCACCCACCGACATCGCGCCAAGCGCGACACCCGCCCACTGCGGCAGGTTCGGCGCCCACAACGCCAGCACGTCACCGGCCCCGAAGCCCCGCGCGGCAAGCCCCGCCGCCACATGCTCGATCCTAAACGCCAGCGTCCCATACGACATCGCGTAACCAGTCGACCCGTCGATCAAGGCCGGACCCTCCCCCATCCCTCCAGCCTTATCAGCGACCAACCGGTGCAACGTCGTGTCCCCTACCTCGACCGCCTCGTAGCCGGTCGCCCACAACATGCCCCGCTGCCTTTCTTTGTTTTTACACGTGTCAAATGCCATGCATGTACAATAAACGAGGATTTGACACGTGTCAAGAGTTGAGAGGATGTTTTTGTGACGATCTCCGGGATGGAGACCCGCTCGCGCATTCTGGAGGCGGCGTGGGGGTTGGTCGGCGAACGCAGGACGACGGTTGGGGTCACGGTCGCGGAGATAGCAGCAGCCGCTGGGGTTTCTAGGCAGTTGGTCTACTTCCACTTCGAGAACCGGGCGGGGCTTTTGGCTGCGATGGCGCGCCACCACGACGCGCAGAGCGGGTTTGCGGGGCGGGTCGCGGCCTGCGAAGCGTTGCCTCCTGAGGAGGGGATCGAGGCGTTGTTGCGGGCGTGGATAAGGTACGTGCCCGAGATCCTACCGGTGGCGCGGGCGTTGGCGGCGGCGGAGATCACGGGCGAAGAAGGCGGAGCGGCGTGGCGGGACAGGATGGACAGCCTGCGTGATGTTTTTCGTGCCCCCGTAGAGAGGTTGGCCGAGGAAGGCGCGCTCGAGGAGGGTTGGACGGTGGAGAGTGCGGCGGATTGGATCTGGGCGCGCGGCCACCTCGAGACCTGGCAGCATCTCGTCGGCGAGCGCGGCTGGACCCCGGAAGACTTCGAGGAGCGGACCGTCCACTCCATATTGGCCGAGGTTGTTGGCGTGAGATAGCGCGCTTCGGCCTGCGGGCTTCGCTTGTCAGCACGGCGCTTTGCGCCTTGTCAGCACGCTCAGGCTGACGCCTTACCTTGTCAGGGATTCAGCTTGTTACTTGTAGTCGGTATGTCGGGGAATCGTCCTAATTGCGGCGTGGCCGCGGGTACTTGAGGAGGGCGAGGGCCACTAAGGCGGCGGCGCAGTATATGGTGGCTGACACGATGAGGAGCAGTACGATGCCGGCGAGGTCTCCCAGGGCGCGGCGGAGAGGCTGCCGACGAAGAGCATCAGGGCCGTGGTGGCCGAGAACGCCCCGAAGACCCTTCCGAGGTATTCGTCCGCGACGCTTTTTTGTAGCAGGGTTTGTTGGCTGACGATCCAGCCTACGGCGGGTATGCCGAGGGCGACCGCGCACGCCATCGACACCGACGCGAGTGGAACGGCAGCGAAGACTAGCGACCGATGCCGACCAGGACGAGGCTAAACACTAGCACGTTCTCCGTCCGCACCCTGTTCGCGACGTAACCGAGGAGGAGACCGCCGATCAAACCTCCTACGCCGCGCAGGGTGAGGAGCAGGCCGAACAGGGAGGCTGGCGCGCCGAGCACGCCCCCGACGAACGGCGCGATGAGGGCCGAGAGGATGCTGTCGGCGAGCATCGCCGCACCGAGTATGATGAAGAGTACGGCGACGTGACGCTCGCCGGCCACGAGCTTCAGGCCCTGCAGCCACTCCCTCCACACGGATAGTATCCCGCCGGGCATCGCCTCCGTACCTTTGGTCTTCGCGGGGCCAGGAGACCGTATCAAAGAGATCAGGCCCGCCGCGAACAGGAACGTGGCCGCGTTCAGGAGCGCCACCCCGCCGAGTCCTCCGAAAGCCACTACCAGCCCGCCAAGCGCCGGTCCCGCTATGCGGGCGAAGTTGTCGTTGAAGGCGTTGAGGGAGTTGGCGACCATCAGGCGGTCTGGCCCGACGAGGCCGGGCAGAAGCGCGTTCTCGGCAGGGGAGATGAACTGCCAGACCGAGGCCATCACGAATGCCACCACGTAGACCAACCACAGCGACTCGCCGGAGTGCACCAGGAGCAAGGGCAGCATCACCAGGACCTGTAGCAGGTTCGCCACCACCATCGTCCGCTTGCGGTTCCAGCGGTCCACGAACACGCCGGCCACGGTGCCGAAAAGGAGGCCGGGCAAGGTCAGGGCCGTAAGGACGGCACCCGAGGCGAAAGCGGAGTTCGTCTGCTCGTAGGCGTAGAAGGGCAGCGCGGCGAACATCGCCCAGTCGCCCATCATCGAGATCAAACCGCCGAACCACAGCAGCGCGAAGTCGCGCTGCCTCAGCGTGACGAGCACGGTCTAGAGCGGCCCGCAGACGTAGGGGCGGGACGCGAACCGCCCTAGCAACCCGCCACTATGGGCATCAGGCATCAGGTTTCAGGTAACAGGAGTCGTGCCTTTCAGGTTGTGACGTTCGACGGCCGCTTCGCGGAGTTTGTATTTCTGGATCTTGCCGCTCGCCGTCATCGGGTACTCCTCGACGAAGTCGACGAACTCGGGTACTTTGTAGCGGGCGATGCTCTCGCGACAGAAGGCCTTGACGTCCTCTGCGGTCAGTTCGGCATCCTCGCGGAGCTGTATGGCGGCGGCGACCTTTTCGCCGTATTTTTCGTCCGGGACGCCGTAGACCTGGACGTCGGAGATCTCGGGGTGGGTGTAGAGGAACTCCTCGATCTCGCGCGGGTAGACGTTCTCGCCGCCGCGGATGATCATGTCCTTGGCACGAGCGGTTATCCTGACGTACCCATCCTCGTCCATGACCGCGAGGTCCCCCGTGTGTAACCACCCCTGGTCGTCTATGACCTCGCCGGTCTTCTCTTCCATCTTGTAGTAGCCGCGCATGACGTGGTAGCCGCGGGTGAGCAACTCACCTTGCTCTCCGGGTTCGCAATCCTCGTCCGTCTCGACGCTCAGGATGCGGACCTCCACGTCGGGGAGCTTGCGCCCGACGCTCGAGACGCGGAGCTCCAGCGGGTCGTCGGTGCGGGTCTGGGTGATGACCGGGCTCGACTCGGTCTGGCCGTAGGCTATGGTGATCTCCTTCGCCCCCATCACGTCCACGACGTTCTTCATGACCTCCATCGGACAAGGAGAGCCCGCCATTATTCCCGTGCGCAACG
>JBKPOM010000178.1:0-4307 GCA_046733115.1 Actinomycetota bacterium
GCAACCCTAGAAGAAGCCGCTGGCAGCCTGGCATCGCATCGCTCCTGGCTCAATGTTTTTGACCGTCGCTATAGAGAGACTGTCTGGAAACTCCGGACAGTCTCCATTTCACGGTCCCGTGAGCCTGCACAAAACGGGCGAAAGGGCACCCTTTTCGGCGCTTCGCGCTACCGACAAAAACGCGCGATCCGACCCGTCCAGCTACTTTCCAGACAGTCTCTAGAAGGAACGTTCTCGGAAGTTCGCGCCCGGCAACCATCGGAAATGTTTTCTCTGTTTTACCTCTGTGCGGTTATTGCGTGCCGCTCGGATGCACTGTATGATACATCGTCCGTAGCAAGCATTGAGGACGGGCTTACAGGCATGCGCATCCGTGGGTGCGCTGCTGGGAGAAGGGCGAACCCGTCGTGAGGCGTAGGCGCAGAGCCTATGGGCCTCCTCCTATGTGTGTATGGGAGGCAGCCGGGGTGCCGAACAGGGCGGCGGGGCGACGAAGCTCCGCCCTTATGAGGAAGGGAGGACGCGGATGGCAGCAGAAGACCACGATGG
Source organism: Actinomycetota bacterium (assembly GCA_046733115.1). Classification (GTDB taxonomy): domain Bacteria; phylum Actinomycetota; class Rubrobacteria; order Rubrobacterales; family Rubrobacteraceae; genus Rubrobacter_D. Next base: position 550 of record JBKPOM010000178.1, read on the forward strand.
GGGACGCTTGCCCTCAGCCAAACCAACGAAGGTAGTCCACCCTTAGACGACCCGGCTCGGGGGCTGGCTAGCGGGAACTCGGTCCAGGGGGGGCCAATTGCGGCAGGAGAAAGACATCAAGCCCTATTTTCGGAAGCACTGGGATTGGCCATGTGCCGGGAGGAACCACACCCATGATGAGACGGCTGCTCACCTTGTCCGTGCTAGCGGGGGCGCTGCTCGCTTGTGCCCTAGCGTTGCTGGCTTTCCCGATCGGCTCCGCGCGAGGCAAGGGCACCCTGCCCTCAGGCTTCGGACGATCCCAAGTCGTAAGCGGCTTGACGCACCCTACGGATATGGAGTTCGCTCCCGGCGGCCGGCTGTTCGTAACCGAGCAAGCGGGCAAGGTGCTCATAGCCCACCCCGACGGTAAGCTGGGCACGTTCCTCGACCTCTCGGCCAAGGTCGACTCTACGAGCGAGGAGCAAGGTCTATTGGGGATCACCTTCGACCCCAAATTCTCCACCAACCACTTCGTCTACCTCTACTACACGCGCGAAGCGCCGTCTAGCGCCCCGGCCCACAACCGCGTCGTGCGCGTCACCGCCCGCCATAACAGAGCCGCCGCAGGCAGCGAAAAACTCATCTTGCGGCTGAATAACCTAAGCAAAGGATTCCACCAGGGTGGGGCGATAGACTTCGCCGCGGACGGCAAGCTCTACGTCGCCTCCGGCTCAAACGGTACTGATACAACGGACAACTCGCAGAAGCTTACCAACCTCTTCGGCAAGGTGCTGCGCATAAACAAGGACGGCACCATTCCCACCGACAATCCCTTCTACAAAAAGACCTCCGGCAACAACCGGGCCATCTGGGCTTTGGGCTTTCGTAACCCCTTCAGGTTCGCCGTTAAGCCCGGCAGGGGCACCATCTTCATCAACGACGTGGGAAGCGGCGGTAGCAAAGCGTATGAGGAGATAAACCGGGGGGCGAAAGGGGCCAACTACGGCTGGCCCGCCCACGAGGGGCCCGAGTCCGCTTCTAAGTACAAGCCGCCACTCTACGCCTACGGGCACGGCAGCACCGACACCACCGGCTGCGCGATCACGGGGGGCGCCTTCTACAACCCCGCGACGGTCCAGTTCCCGAAGAAGTACGTCGGCGACTACTTCTTCGCGGACCTTTGCAACGGGTGGATAAGGTGGTACGACCGCGCAACCAAGGGAAGTCCCCACCAATCGGCGACGGCGCGCGGGTTCGCAACGGGCTTAGAGAGCGTTGTGGACCTGGAGGTGAGCAAGAAAGGCGAACTCTACTACCTGAGCTACCTGAGCAGGGGCAGGCAGGGTTCGGTGGGCAAGATCAGCTACGGCGGCGGCTAAAAAACCAAGAACCAAGCGCGGCTGGCGTGGTCGCTGTGTGGCAGGTTCTTGAGGTTGGCTGGGCGCCGCTTGCGGTTACGACAGGCGTACAGAAACTGTATGAAAAGGCGTTCGGCGGCCCCTGAAGGGTGGGTTTGATAGTACAATACTGCAAGAGAACAGACCCTCTGTGCCCCACGTCAGCAGTTCGTAAGGTCTTCGGTTCGAGAGTTTGAGAGTTTTCAAACAGTCTCACAGCGGGTTGCATCGATACTGGCCTGCCTGCAGGTCGACGTAAATTCGGCCAATCAGTCAAGACCCTCATCGAGACCGCAAACGTGCATCATACGAGATGGGTCATGTTCACTGAAACCCGCTGTCACAGCACGTTTCAGTGTGATCGACCCACATCGGAGAATGCAGACATGCGCTCTCACCGACGAATTTGTCCGAACGGGCATAATTGCATTGATCTACGGGCAGGTCAGTGTCAACGCAACCCGCTGTCACAAGGAAAATTCTTGGAAGTACGCATACAATACTTCGTATACGAGGGCCTTGTCGACTTCGCCTTGAGTCAGCTTACCGTAAGCATACGCTGAACGTCATCGCAGAAATCTGGGATATTCACCCAAGTGCCTAGAGAGACTGTCTGGAAACTCCGGATAGGATGCATTTCATGGTCCCATGAGCCTGCACAAAACGGGCGAAAGGACACCCTTTTCGGCGCTTCGCGCTAGCAAGATACGCGCGATCCGACCCGTCCAGCTACTTTCCAGACACACACGCACACACACACTCTCTCTAGTCCTACAGTGCCATTTATGTGAACTCCGCGGTACTCTCTGATCATCGACGGGAGAGGGGAGAGATGTTCGCGGAACAGACAGGGAGTGGCCAGGCAAGCTCGAAGACCATCGTGCCCAAAGCCAACGGTCGCCGACGACCCCCTACCGGAAGATCGATGGGTAGGGCACCAGCTTGAAGTTGGTGTTGGCCTTCCCGTTGTCCCCATCATGGGCCATGAACACCCCCTTGGGGAACCTCGGGCCCAACGGCTTGGCCAGCACGTCGAGCCCGTCCGTGTGCGTGACGGCGTCTACGCGGTTGCCTGCCCCGATTCGGAACGTCTTGACGTAGGCGTTGGCGCCTCGCCGCTTGTAGATGGGGAACGTGCTGTCGCCCTGACTGGAAGCGATCAGATAGCCGGTCCCGTCGGAGCGGTGAGTGAGGGTCAAGCCCTCGACATCTTTGGCTATGTGGCCCATGCTGCCCACCGAGTCCACCTTCGTGCGAGACGTGCCGTCGGCGGGGTTGGCCCCGTACTTCCAGATGCCGACATCCTCTTCGCCGATGTATAGCTTTTCGGCCGCGTCGTCTGCCACGCACCCCTCGGTCTGGGACGTCTTCGACGAGCGACTAACGTCAAACGTGCGGACCTTGCGTCCCGAGACCTTGCCCGCGCCGTTGTCGTAAAGCTCCCACTACTCAACCTCGCCGCCATCCTGTCCCGGTTCGTAATCGGAGTTGACAAACATGTAGAACTTGCCGGTGGAGCGCCTGTGGTACATGCATAGGCCGTAGTTGTTATCGAGTGTGGTGCTTACGCCTGCCGAGACACGCACGAGCTTGCGGGTGGCGCGATTCACTTTCCAGATGCCTAAAGAGAGGCCCTTGCGTTTGATCGGCGAGCCGACGACGAGCGCCACCCTCTTTCCCCTCAGGGGAAAGCCGTCGCGTATGTCCACGTTGTTCCATTTACCCCGGGGCGGTACTGTACCAGGGCGCCTTTCAGATTGTAGACGGCGATGCCGCCCTTCTTGTCCGTAGCGATGATAGTAGACCGGGAAGGATAGGCTTTGTTTTTCCATATCGCGGGGTCGTCCGCCGCGTTGCCTGGGTGGGTCATCGGGGCGGTCTCGTCCGTTGGGGCAACTACCAGCGGGGCGCTCTGGGCCGAAGTGGCTCCCCCAGCGCAAGCGCTAGCAGCGACGCCAGCGCGACGCACAGCAACGGTTTCCTCATCCTGTCCCCCTCCTCGAGCGGTTCTCTGGCCCGCGGGTTGGTTCGCGTGGCACGGGAACAACTCTGAGGACAACTCTAACAAAATTGCCGGGAAAAGGCACACACCTTAGTTCTACAGTGACACTTGTTGTATTTGCGCTGTGCAAGGGAGCTTGGAGCACTGTTAGACTGCCCCAGTTGGGCACTTTCGGGCATTTCTTGACTTTCAAAGGGCAGTCTCAGGCCTACTCAGTAGGTCAGTTGGCCTAAGTGGCACTGTAGGACTAGAGAGACTGTCTGGAAAGTAGCGCGAGGCGCCGAAAAGGAGACCTTCACCCTCGTTGCGCAGGCTCTTGGGAACATGAAATGGAGCCTCTCTGGAGCTGTCTCTTATACACATCTGACGCTGCCGAC
>JBKPOM010000179.1:0-10205 GCA_046733115.1 Actinomycetota bacterium
GGGGAGGGGGCCAGCCCGATGGCCTTGATCTTACTCGGGACTGGACTAGGGGCAGGAATAATCATCGGCGGGAGCTTATTTCGAGGAGCCCATGACGGTGCTGGCGAGATTGGCTTACTTTCCTCAGTCGGGGACATCTTCCGCCAGCCTTCGAGTGTAGGGCCGCTCGAGTCGCGAATTTCGGGAGCAGCACTTGAACAGCATGGCGACCCCCGCGAGATCTTTGAGCAGGCACGCGCCGGTGAGTCGGCGGCACGCGAGATTGTTGACTCGGTTGCCGACGGGCTTGGTCTCGCCGTTGCCAACCTATTCGCGTTGCTCGATCCGGAGCTGGTGGTGCTTGGCGGTTGGATTCCGAAAGAGCAAGACCTGTTAGTCGAGCGCATCCAGAGAGTGGCCTCTCGACTCGCGCCCGGGTCGACGCCCATAGCCGTCGCCAAGCTTGGCGACAATGCAGCGCTTCTCGGTGCCTTAAGCATCGCTAACCAAGTAGCGAACACATCGTTTTTGGAGAGCAGCGGCAGGAGCTCGTCACCCGCTGCTGCGAGCTCTCCCTCAGACGCCCAACCATAACAGTAACCGATTACGCCCCGGGGCCGGGCAGCGAGTGCGGCGGTTATCGCTTCGCGCGCTCCTTCCGGTCCCACTTGCCAGAGCTGGACCCCAGCCGCTAGCAGGCAGCGGGTGCCAAGCATACGGGCAGCGCGATGAAACTCTTCGGTCGCCCAGCTAGTTGGGAATCCCTGCCGCTCGAAGGTAGAGAACATCTCCGGCCCCTCGAACTCGAAGTAGGCGAGCAGCGCTCGCCAGAGCCGCTGCCGCTCATCCTCGTTAGGACTTAGCGCTCGAATAATACCGGCCAAATCAGCGCCACCACCGAGCCTGTGATAAGCGAACGGCTTGCACCAGCTTGCGTACTGGGCAAGCAGTTCGAGATCCTGACCGAGAACGCGGGCATAAGACGGTGGCCAAACGTCAAGCCATAGTGCGACGCCACGTGCCCGACAGACCTTCGCGAGCTCACGAACGAGGCCGTCAACCGCTTCGACACGACCGCGAATCCCGCCTGTGCCCTGCCGGCAGACGCTGCAGCGGCAAGACAGGGCATCGGCAATGCCGTTAGCGCCCCACTCCGGGTAACGGAAGCGGTCGATAAAGACCGCTCGTGGTTGCCAGAGCTCTATAACTTGCGCAAGCAACGTGACGGCGTAGGCGCGCGTGCGCGGTCGAGCCGGACAGAGCCAGCCGACGACAGGTTCGCCCTCGGCGTTGACAACTAGCTCGGGATTACCGGGCGAGGCGACACGCCCGGTGAGCAGCGATAACCAAGGGATAAGGGGGACGCTGCGTTCGCTGGCTGCGCGCTGCAAGTCCACGAGACCCTGCCTCTAGTCGAGGGACTCTTCGCTCGATGGTGGGCAGAGGCCGTCGGGGAAACGCGCGCAGTCGAGGTCTAGGTAGGTGCCCCCGTCAGTTTCATGGGTGTCTCGAAGCGGATTGTGTAGGAGTCGGCCACTCGGTTGCGGTTGGTGCTCTGGCACGTAGGTGAGTGCTGGGAGCAACACGTTAGCCTCATACGCGTCGAGCGCTAGTTCCATGACGCTTTCCGCGCCCTCATCGGCTACGTCGTAGGGGAAGAGCTGCAGGCCCGAAAGTAGGAGGTTCTGCTTAGTCGGGTTATGGTACATCGGCCTCGACATATGACAAGTATGCTGACAGATTTGGCTTCATTTTGTCAAAGATGCTAACATTATAATGGTATGGGGTATGTGAGGTACACCTCGGATGCTTCTTCGGCAAACGCAACCACCTCCCTGGTGCGCGAGTTGAACCTAGCTCGGATCATTGACCAAATCCGGGCACATACCGCAATTTCTCGTGCCGAGCTCACCGAAGCGGTCGGCCTCAGTCGCCAGACTGTGTCGGCTGCGGTCGTCCAGTTGATCGCAGCAGGCCTTGTAAGTGAGCGTCCGGGCGCGCCCGGCGGTCAGGGCCGTCGGCCCAAGCTTCTGAGCCTGAGCGGCGCCGGTGGAACAGTTGCTGCGGTGCAGGTCGAGGCCCAGGGCTTGCGCGTCATCACCGCGAACTTGGTCGGTGAGCTTGAGACGCATCCGGACGTTTACGTGGAGCGGGGTCCGAGCATCGACTCCATCGCAGCGGTGCTGAAGGAACTCGTCCCCTTGCGCACAGCCCTTATTGCAGTTCCTGGCGTCCGCGACCCACGAGACGGTACGATACAACTCTCTCCAACAGTGCCCGCGCTCGAGGGCCACCCGCTTGAGCGAGAGCTCACCGAACGCACCGGTGTTCCAGTTGCGGTCGAAAACGACGTGAACCTTGCGGCGGTGGGTGAAAGCTGGCGTGGCGTCGCTCAACAGGTAACCGATATCGCGTTCTTGTGGCTCGGACCCGGCGTAGGACTTGGCGTGATCGTTGGGGGCGAAATCTTACGCGGTGCGCACGGAAGGGCTGGCGAGATCGGCTTTATGGTGGTTGAGCCCAGCTCAGATGGCCACGGCCAGACCGGGCTATTTGAGAGGGCCGTGAGCGAATCTGCTGTGCTTGCGGCAGGGGCCCGGGCAGCTAAAGCTGGTGGGACAGGCCTCGCTACCTTAGAGAAATTAAGTGTCGAGACCATCTTCCGTGTCGCCGAACTTGGTGATCCCAAGGCGAAGCGGATCGAAGCTGACTTGGTCGAGCGCGTGGCGGCGGTGGCCATCGACGTGCTCTCGATATGCGATCCAGAGCTACTCGTGCTCGGTGGCAGCGTAGCCGAGGCGGGCGGTCAAGGCTTTGTACGCAAGGTTCGCGACCGCGTGGGAGGCCGCGCACCGGCAGAGTTTTCCATAGAGTCTACGAGCCTTGGTAGCGCGGCCGCTCTGCACGGTGGTATCGCGCTCGCTCTATCTAAGACCCGCAGACAGCTTGTATCCGAGGTGAAAGAGAGGAGCAAGTGAAGCAAGAGGTGAGTGGTGCAAGGGTTGTTCAGCGCAGAGATGCGGAGGCTTTTATGGAGGGCGACGAGTTCGCGCTCAAATATGTGCACTCTGACAGGTTGGTGTTCGCATTCTCTACTCTACCCTCAGGTGGGCGCTCCGCGGCCGATCCCGGGCACGAGGGTGCCGATGAGGTGGTGTACGTCGTCCGGGGGCAGATCCTCATATCGATTGGGGACGAGGGGGAATTTATACACCTCGAGCAGGGCGACGCCGCACTGATCGAGGAGTCGGTACCTCACACCGTATACAACCCTGGACCCGAGCAGGCCGAAATGACTTGGTCGACGGCACCGACGCTCGGCCGTGCGGCCCGACTACCAGAGGGATAGAGATGGCTACGGGGACCGCTCCTCAGTCGTTTAGGCGCATCGCCGTGGAGATCGGCGGCACGTTCACGGACTGCATATTCGAGCGCGAAGATGGGCATCTGCTTATGCTCAAAGTCCCTTCGACGCCCGCTTCGCCGGACCGCTCCGTGCGAGACGCATTGCGGCGGATCGCGACAGTGCTGGAACGTACTAACGAGTTCCTTCACGGTTCGACAGTCGCCACGAACGCTGTTATCGAGCGCAAGGGATCTCGCACAGCCTTCTTGGCTACCAAAGGATTCCGCGACATACTCGAGCTGCAGCGGGGAGCCCGCGAGAACATCTACGACCTCCAGTACGTAAAGTCTCAGCCACTCGTCCGCCGAGAACACGCGTACGAAGTGAATGAGCGCGTTAGTTCTAGCGGTGAGGTGCTAAATCCGCTGGACGAGGCCGCTCTCGGCGAGATTGCGCAGCAGCTGGAGGCGGCCGACGTCGGAGCCGTCGCGGTGACTTTCTTGCACAGCTACATGAACGACGTGCACGAGCGGCGCGTGCGCGAGCTGCTTGGGACTTGGCTGCCGGATGTGCGGGTGGAGATCTCGTCGGAAGTCGCACCCGAATTTCGAGAGTACGAGCGGGCGTCGACAACGGCGATGAGCGCGTATCTCGGACCGATAGTCGCCTCCTACGTCCAAAAGCTGGCTCAAGAGCTCGAAACGCGCGAGTTCGGGGGCACGTTCCTCGTAATGCAATCGTCTGGTGGGGTACAGCGCGTTAACGGCAAGCCTGTCCGTCCGGTCGAGTTCCTCGAGTCCGGTCCTGTCGCTGGCGTCATGGGCGCTACCCAGATTGCCTCTCGTATCGGGGTCGATTCGCTGATAACGTTCGATATGGGCGGAACGTCGACCGACGTCTCAGTCCTGGATGGCGGAAAGTTGAAGTACGTGGCTGAAAGCCAGCTCGGGGGTTTGCCGGTACGCTCGCCAACAGTCGATATAGTCTCTGTTGGGGCGGGGGGTAGTTCTATTGCGCGCGTGGACACCGGTGGGCTCCTCCACGTTGGCCCGGAGAGTGCGGGAGCTGACCCTGGGCCGGCCTGCTACGGGAGGGGCGGGCAACTACCGACGCTAACCGACGCCCATGTTATCCGGGGTCTTATCCGTCCCACTAGTTTCATCGGTGGCCAATGGACCCTCGATCTAGGTGCCGCACAGCGAACGGTTGGCGAGCTGGCTGAGCGCCTTGAGAGCTCGCTTAGCGAGGCCGCAGAGGCCGTCGCCCGCGTTGCCGACGAGAACATGATCAACGCTATCCGGCTCGTGACAATGGAGCGTGGACTAGACCCGCGCGATTACGCGCTGTTCGCGTACGGTGGCGCGGGCCCACTACATGCGGCGACCGTCGCGCACGAGCTGGGGGTAACCGAGGTAATCGTGCCGCCGAGTGCCGGTATGATCTCTGCCTTCGGCCTCCTCGTCGCACCTCTCCAGCGCACACGTACTGCAACGCGCGTACTCCAGGCGAGCAATTGTGAGGCCGCCGACATCGAACGCATATACGAGGAGCTTGAGGACGGTGTGGTGGCAGAGCTGAAAGAGATGGGAGCAGCGGCGGAAGACGTGCAGCTCAGGCGGGTAGCGGAAGCGCGCTACAGTGGTCAAGCCTACGAGTTGCCGGTGGAGGTCAGCAGCCCGGTGGACCTGGAGGCGTTGGTAGCGACTTTCCACAAGGTTCACCAAGAGCGGTACTCGCAGTCGAGATCGTCAGAGCCGGTGGAGCTCGTTTCCTACCGCGTGCGGGGTGAGCTCGAGCGACCCTTCACCAAGCTCGCGGCAACCTTAGGCGGGCACGCAGAGCGTACGAGCGGTTGGATCCTCCAGGACGGCGAGCGCGTCGACTTGGCTTTTATCGGGCGCGGCGCACTTGAGATGGGAGAGGAGTTCGAGGGACCCGCCGTCGTTGAGGAGGGTAGCTCGGCTTGTTACGTGCCGCTCGGGTGGCTGGCACGAGTCGACGAGGATGGCAATCTACGGCTGAAGGGGAAGGCATGAAGGGGAAGGCAGAATGAGCATCCGATCTGATACCGCAACGCCGATCGATCCCGCTACGTTTGCCGTCCTAATCCATAACTTCGTCGCCATCGCTCGCGAGATGAGCACCAACCTGATCCACTCTGCGTACTCGCCGGTCATTCGAGAGGCAGCCGATGCTTCGACCGCTTTCCTGGATGACCGCGGACGGGTAATTGCACAGGCGGAGAACATCCCATTGCATCTCAACTCGATCTCGCCTGCCTTTACAGCCTGCCTTGAAAAGTTCGGCACACCGAGTTCAGAGGATGAGGTCTGGATTAACAATGACCCGTACTCTGGCGGACAGCACCTCTCGGACATTTTTCTCTTCTCACCGGTGTTTCATGACGGACAGCTGATCGGCTACACGGCCAGCGTCGGACACTACATCGACCTCGGTCACTCGCTCGGATTCAACCTCCACGCGCGGGACGTCTTCGAGGAGCGGATGCGCTTCCCTCCGATGCGCTTCTCACTCGAGCGCGATTGGAACGGTGGCCTGCTCGAGAGGGTAATCGCTGCCAACGTACGGATGCCGCGCTACGTTATCGGAGACCTGAACGCGCAAATCACGGCGAATTTGACAGGTGCAAGTCGCCTGCGGAACCTAGCGGCGAAATACGGCACAGACCGATTGCTCAGTGCCTACGAACGCTATCTCGATTATGCCGAGCAACAGATGCGCATCCAGATCAGCGACATCCCAAACGGCGTCTACGAAGCTGAAGACGTCGTCGATGACGATGGGCTCGGCTCGGGCGAAATCCCGATTCGCGTGCGGCTCACGGTGGCTGGTGAAGACATCGCGGTGGACTTTACCGGCACGAGCGAGCAGGTAGAGAGCGCAATGAACTGCCCCTGGGCGTCGACTGTGTCTGCGGTACTGAGCGCTGTGAAGTGCGCGATGAACAACCCGGATCTACCGCTTAACGAGGGGTGCTACCGTCCAGTCCGCGTCGACCACATCCCGCAGGGCTCGATCCTAAATCCGACAGCTCCGCACCCAGTTGAAGCGCGTGCCTTGCCCGTGATCCGGGTATTCGCAGCGGTCATAAAAGCGCTCGCGAAAGCCGTACCCGAGCGGGTCGCCGCAACCGGATACGATACCCGTACGGCGATCGACCTGCATTACCAATCCGCCGAAGGCCACATCGGCTTCTCCGATCTGTATGGTGGCGGCTACGGCGCGAGCTGCAAGGCCGACGGCGCGGACCAGATCGATGATCCGCTCGGCAACTGCACGAATACTCCGGTCGAGGCCTTCGAAAACGCCCAGGATTTCTTCCGAATCACCGAGTACGCTTTAGTCGAGGACTCGGGTGGACCCGGGTGTCACAGGGGAGGCCTGGGTGCGCGTCGTGGCTACGAGATACTGCGCGATGGTGTTTACATGACCGTGTACTCAGACCGGTTCAAGACACGGCCCGAAGGTTTGGCGGGCGGGCACCCGGGCACGAGCGCCCGGATCGACATCGAACGGTGGAATGGTACACGGGAATCTTTTCCGAGTAAGGGCTCAACAGTGCTGGCTAGCGGAGATAAAGTGACTGTATCCATCGGTGGCGGAGGCGGATATGGAGATCCGCTCCAACGCCAGCGCGTACTCGTCGAGCGTGACCTGCGAGACGGTCGGGTGAGTCCGGTCGCCGCCAGAGAGCAGTATGGGTATGAAGGTTCATTATGACGACCGAGGATCATAGCCGCAGCAAATCCAGCGAGCCCGGCGCTAACGCTCCGAAGCTCTCTTTCCGCGGGGTAACCATGATTTTTTCGACCGATCACGGTCCGGTAACTGCCCTGCAGGACGTGTCGCTCGACGTAGCACCTGGAGAGTTCGTCTGTATCGTTGGAGCCTCAGGAGGAGGGAAGTCGACGCTGCTTCACATTGCCGCCGGGCTGCAGCAGCAGACCGCCGGCGAAGTTCTGATAGACGGCAAAAGCGTTGAGGGTGCCGGGCCTGATCGCGCCGTTATTTTCCAGGAAGACGCCGTGTTCCCATGGTTGAGAGTCGCCCAGAACGTCGAGTATGGGCTCAAAGCTCAGAGGGTGCCTGCAGGCGATCGTCGCCGACGAGTCGAACAGATGATCAAACTCGTGGGCCTAGAAGGCTGGGAGGGAGCCTACCCGCGTCAGCTCTCCGGTGGTATGCGCAAGCGCGTCGACGTGGCGCGCGCGTTCGCCAATCAGCCTGAAGTAATCTTGATGGACGAACCATTCGGCGGTCTGGACGCCGTAACGAAGGAGACGCTGCAGACAGAGGTGCTGCGCATATGGGATACAGAGCACAAGACGATTCTCTTTGTGACGCACGATTTGGAAGAAGCGGTATTCCTTGCCGACCGCATTGTGCTTCTCCGACGTGGTGAGGCACCACGCATCTATGCAAACGAGCTGCCCCGCCCACGCACCAGCGAGCTTCGGACTTCGCACGAGCTCCAAGAACGCCGTGGCGAACTTTCCAGGCTCCTAGCCGAACGAGACGAAGACCGGGAGAGCGTAACATGAGGCAGAAGTCTTCGAACGGGGAAGCCCCGCACCTAGGCGCGCCTCAATCGACCGAGGTACACAGGCAAAGAGTCGTCCAGCCGCGAGTTTTCTCCCGGTTTCGCAAGCCGGTCGGCCGCATCATTCCGCTCGCGCTGTTAGGCCTCATTTGGGTGCTTGTGACGGAGGTTGGTAGGGTCAACCCACTCTTCTTGCCCGGACCGGTCCTCATGTGGGAGACATTCCTAGACATGGCGCCTAGGTTGCCTGGCGCGATTCGTTACTCTATGACCATGCTTCTGACCGGCTTCGCTGTAGGGACAGGAGCGGGCATCCTGCTGGGACTCGCTATGGCTTACAGCCGCGCCGTTCGCTTTGCTGCCGAGAGCATCACCGAAGTTATCCGGCCGGTTCCAATCTTTGCACTGATCCCGCTTTTCATTCTCTGGTTTGGGGTCGGCCTTATGCCACAAATCGCCCTCGTCGCGTTCGGCTGCTTTGTGATCGTGGTCGTTAACACCTCGGAGGCGATCCGGAACGTTAAACCACTCTATATGCAGGCTGCGTACACCCTTGGTGCAACACGCGGGTATGCGTTCCGCACCGTGATCGTCCCGGCAATTACCCCGGAAATCATCGGCGCCGTGCGGGTGGCTGCCGCCGCATCTTTTGGCCTCGACGTCGCGGCCGAGTTTCTCGGTGCTCAGCAGGGGCTTGGCCACCTGATGATCACCAATCAGCTTTACCTGAGGACGGAAGGGATTATGATCGCGATCATAATCTTTTCACTTCTCTCTCTGATTCTTGACTTTCTACTCCGACGCGGTGGGGACTACCTAACTCGTTGGAGCGAACGCTCGGCTAGCCAACACTAATGAGAACAGGGGGCAAAATGATGGGGCGGAACCTGACACGGCGAGATTTTCTGAAGACTACCGGAGCTAGCCTTGCTGGAGCAGCTCTTTTTGGCGCCGCAGGGTGCGGCCAGGGTGCCAAGTCTAGCGGCGAGCTAACGGTTGGGGTTCTTCCTTTCCTCGACTACACCGGCTGGATAGCCACGAGAGACCTAGGCATTGATAAAGAGCAGGGTCTAACTCTCCAGATCCAATCCTTTCCTCTAGAGCCGAATGAAATTCAGGCGTTCGCCCGTGGCTCTGTTGACGTGGCTAGCGGCGCACTCGGATCACTCATCCCGTTGGTTCCTAAAGCCGAGAACATGAGGGTGATCGGCAACTATGATCAGTTCCGAGGGTTCGCTTTCATCGTCAGGAAGGACGGTGGCTTCGAGACTTATCAGAACTTGGCTGACACCATGTCCCTAGTTGAAGCCAGCAAACAGGCTATTGCTCAGATGAAGGGCAAGACTATCGTCACCATACCTTCGAGCTTCGAGGCGACAATCAATGCAACCCTTGCACAGGCCGGACTGTCAAAAGACGACGTGGAAATCCAGTCGTTCAACGAATCTTCTTCGGCTGCAATAGCTTTCATCAGGGGCTCGGGCGACATCTTCGTCGGCGGTTTGCCCGAGACGGTAAAGCTACTGACCGGAGAAAACGCAAACAAGTACACCACGCTCGTACGCAATCAGCAAATGGGACCAGCAGGTTTGTGGTTTTCCAATTTTGCTGTCTCGCAAGAGTTTCTCGAGGGAGAGCGCGAAACGGTACTTAAGCTACTCGCTGTTTGGTATCGTACGGCGCGCTACATCCGTGAGCGACCCGACGACGCTATAAAGCCAATGGTTAATTACCTTGCCGAGCAGACAGGTGGAGGTATGGACCTCGCCACGGCCGAGAAACAGGTTCCAGAGTTCGTTTACTTCCAAACTCTTGAAGAGAGCAAAGCTACAGTGTTTAACCCTCAGTCCGAGACGTATTGGCGCATTGCTGCGGAGTACCTAGTTAAGCAAAATCAGAAACTTGGGAAGATTCCGAAGGAGGGTTTTAAGCTGAATTGGGTCGTGCAAGAACAGCTGTTCAAGGAGCTCTTGGAGAAAAAAAATCTCATAGATTGGATCAACAAGCCCCTTGGGACGTAGTCGAGGCCTCTGTGGAGCGCCCTCGCTCGTGAGCAGTGGGGAGCCCGGCGTGAAAGTAGAGGTTGAAGGGGGGTATGAGTCTTTAAGCCGGGCGGCTGCAAGGATGGTGGTCGCACAGCTCCAGACAAAGCCTGATTCGGTGATCTTGCTTCCGACTACAGCGTGTAGCGATGAGGATGGGCTGCATGGCATCATGGACCGATGAAAGCGTACTCCAAAGACCTCCGTCAGAAGATCGTGGATGTCATAGAGAGAGGCAGGCCCAAGGCCCAGGCAGCCCGTACCTTCGGGGTCGGGA
>JBKPOM010000180.1:0-13115 GCA_046733115.1 Actinomycetota bacterium
GCTCAAGGGGTTGCTACGGCGGGCCGAATCGCGTGCCCGCGGCGCCCTGATCGAATCCATGGGGGCAGCGCTTTCGGCGATCACCGCCCGGGATGCTTCCGGCTTCTTCTGCCATTGCGGCTACCACGACGCTACGGCCCAACTGCTATGACAGTCGCTTTAGAGGAGGCCACCGGCCGCGCGTCGTGATAGCAGCCGGTTAGCACTTCGGCATTTCAGCCGGTCAGCTTTTTCTTTGCTGAAATGCCGAAGTGCTAGCGTGCTGAGAGCTTGCGAAGAGGTCGAATCTCTTCGCAAGCTGCTGTAACAGTGAGGTTCCGAGCTTGGCGAGCGCGCGCAGGGTGAGCCCGGCCAGGACAGCTGCGCTGAGAACATTAATTGGTCCGTGGGCGCCGTGTTTGCGGTGGTAGAGGAAGGCGCTCTTGTGGAGGAGCCAGACCGCCCTGGGTTTGCTGCGGCTGCTCGCGCCGGTCTGGTGGATGATCTCGATGTGGGGCAGGTAGTAGACGAGCCAGCCGGCGGTGCGGGCGCGGCGGCAGAGGTCGGCATCCTCGAAGTACATGAAGAAGCGTTCGTCGAGGGAGCCTATTCCCCGCAGCGTCTTCCTACGGACCGCCATGCAGGCGCCGGAGACCCAATCGACCGATGTCGGGTGTGATCCTCCGGTAACGGCGGGAAATTGGTTCTTTACGAGCGAGCTCTTGGGAAAGAGGCGGGTAAGCAAGGAGGTACGCCCGAGGAACCCCGAGAAGGCGCTGATCTCGCGCCGCGCCGAAAGCTGGACCTCCGCATCGGATTCCAATATTCTTGGTCCCGCAACACCCACCTTCGGGTTGTTAGCGAAGAACCTTTCCAGGTCCTCGAAGAAATCCTTCTCGACGAGTGTGTCCGGGTTCATGAGGATGACGATGTCTCCCGTCGAGGCGGCGATGCCCCGGTTGTGGGCGCGGGCGAAGCCGACATTTTTCTTGTTCCGGAGCAGACGCACCCCGGACGGCAGCTCCGGCGGCTCCACGCTGTCGTTGTCCACAACGATGGTCTCGAAGTCTCTGTAGCCGGTCCCGTACAGGGATTCGATGCAGCGCAAGGTCAGGGGCCACGAGGCGTAGTTGACGATGAGCACGGAGCACTTCATCGCGATACCACCCTGTCCCGCAGCCGGCGCGCGATGCTCGCCGCCGCGGCGAGCGAAGATTCCCTGAGCAGTTTGCGCACTTCGGCGTCTGAGAGGCGCTTGCGCTTCTGGACCGCGGCCCGCTTCTCGAGCATGAGCGGCAGGTGGCGCCACGTCCCTGCGAGACCCCCAAGATGCGCCCGAAGCGAGCCCGTCGCCGCCGCGGTGACGAGTCGCGCTAGCTGCTCGAGGACGAAGAAAGGCAGTATGTGCGGTACGGCCGAGAGGGGTAGGTCCTTGACGAGCAGGCTGAGGGAGTTCCGGGTACCCAGCCGGGTCGCCGTCGGGCTTCGCTTGCCGCCGGTCGAGGCGCTTCCCATATGGTAGACGACAGCGTCTGGGACGTAGAAACAGCGGTGGCCCGCGAGCTGCGCGCGGAAGTTGAGGTCACCGTCCTCGCAGTAGGAGACGAAGTCCTCATCGAAGAGCCCGACCTCCTCGAAGAGCGACTTCCGGTAGAGCGCCGCGGCGGCGCATGCCCCGAAGACGTAGCTCGGCTCGTCGAACTGGCCCCTGTCGCGCTCTCCGTGCCCGAGGCGGTAAGGGAGGCCGCTCAGGCGCATGGCGTCCCCTGCACCGTCCAGCACCCGGCGGTCGTGGAAGTCAACCAGCTTGCTCGCGAAGAGGCCGGATTCGGGATGAGCGTTAGCCGCGCGCACAAGCGCATCGAGCCAACGCTGGTCCTGCTCGGTGTCGTTGTTGAGGAGGACCACGTAATCGGACCCGGACGCTTCGACGCCGATGTTGAACGCCGCGGCGATGCCCCGGTTTTCGGCGAGCGCGACCACGTCTACCTCGGGAAAATGTTCCTTTACAAAGTGGATCGACCCGTCGGTGGAGCCGTTATCCACGATTATGGTCTCGAAGTCCCGGAAAGACTGGCTACGCAAGGAGCCCAGGCAGGGACTGAGGAACCGTTTGCCGTTCCAGTTGGGGATGACGACCGTGACGCGGGCAGGCACGGGTCTCAGGTGGCCTGGCCTTGTTCTTCGCGGTCGTGGACCTCGACCCCTGCGGGCGGTTGGGTTACACTCCCAGCCGAGCGCTCTTCCACGATGACCTCCAAAGCTGTCGCCTCATCGGTCCGTCCCAGAAGCCTGCCCGCATCCCCCGAGACGGTGGCCTCGACGCCGTAGTGGCCGGGGCGAAAAGGTGCCCCGAACGTGAAATCTACGGTCACGACCTCGCCCTCCGCCCTCGCGCCGAGCGAGGATTCCTCCATACCCGTCGAGGTCGCGAACAGGAGCGTTCCCGAACGGTCGCGCAGAACAGTGCCGAAAGCACTTTCGTCCACGGCCTGCGCGTAACGTGCGCGAACCCTGACGGTCAGGTTGCTCCCCGATGGCACTCTATCCGCCGGCTGACGGTCCTCGTCCAACAGTTTTACGTCGAGGATCTCGGCCTCCCCCGTGGGCCGGCGCTGCTCGCGTTTCCCCTTGTCCTTCGGGGGATCGGGCATGTCGTCTTCGTCCTCGTGGGCGATCGTGTAGTCCAGTTGCCGGTCCCGCTCGGCGTTTCTGGCGGCCTTTTTGTTCTGAGCCTTCTCCAGCACGTCGCGGTACTGGCCGACCACCTCTTCCGGGGTGCCTCTAGAGATCATGTGTCCCCTGTGCAGCAGCACGGCTTCGGTACAGAACCTGTTGACCATGCCCATGCTGTGCGAGACGAAGAGGACCGTCGTCCCGGAGTCCCTGAGATCGTACATCCTCTGCAGGGCCCTCTTCTTGAAGGCCGCGTCGCCGGCCGAGAGGGCCTCGTCGATGACCAGGATGTCGGGGTCTACGTTCACCGCGACGGCGAAGCCCAGGCGGGACTTCATCCCGCTGGAGTAGGTCTTTACGGGGTGGTCCATAAAGTCCCCGATGTCGGCGAACGCTTCTATCTCCTCGAAGCGATTCAGCATCTCCTGGCGGTCCATGCCGAGGATCAGACCGTTCATCATGGCGTTCTCACGGCCCGTGAACTCGGGGTTGAAGCCCGAGCCAAGCCCGAAGATGGCAGTAAGCCTTCCGTTTACCTCGACCGTGCCGGTCGTCGGCTGCAGGACGCCGGAGATGATCTGGAGCATCGTGCTCTTGCCGGCTCCGTTGCGCCCGAGGATGCCCAAAGTGGTGCCGGGCTCGACTTCGAGGTCTATGTCCTGGAGGGCCCAGAAGTCTTGGGTGTGCTGCTTTTTGCCGAAGCTCAAGACCTCCCTCAGGCGCAGGGACTTGCTGGACGCGATCCTGTACTTCTTCCCTATTCCCTTGAGAGAGATGGCGGGCGTCACAGGTGATCCGCGAATTTAGGCCTGAGCCTGACGAACAACGCGAAGCCGACGATAAAGAGGGCCACGGAGAAGAGCGCGAAGTAGAGGGTCGAAAGGGCGCCCGGCAGGGTACCGTGCAGGACCAGGTCCCTGTAGGCATTCACCAGGTACGCCAGCGGGTTGTAGTCCTCGATCCAACTGAGGGATTCGGGCAACCTATCCGGTGGCCAGAGGATGGGGGTTACGAAGAACATACCCCTTATGACCGGGCGCATGACCTCACCCACGTCGGGCAGGAAGGTCCCGAGGACCGCCATGATGTAGGTCAGACCGAGGATAAAGACCACCTGCAGCACCACGATGACGGGCATGTAGAGGAGCGTCGGGTGCAGCGTCCTGCCAAACAAGAGCAGCATGATCAGGAGCGCCCCGAAGCCGAAGACCTTGTCCACCATGGAAGCGATGGCGTTCGTGAAGGGCAGTATCTCCAGCGGGAACACGACCTTCTGGACCAGCCCTGCGTTGCTCCTGATGCTGTTGAGCCCCTTGTTGAGCGCCTCGGAGAAGGTCAGGAAGGGGAGCAGACCGCAGTACAGGTACAGGCCGAAGTTGAGCGTAGGGTCGCCTTCCACCGCCCGGTCCTTTATCCCGATCACGTGGGAGAAGATGAGCGCGAGGAAGAAGACCCAGACCAGGGGCCCCAGTATCGCCCACACCAGGCCCAGGTAGGACCTCCTGTACGCGCGGGTCACCTGCCGGTGGATAAAGTACCCGAGCAGCCACCGCCGCCTGTAGAAAGTCCCCAGAGCGTCGAAGAACGCGCTCCCAAGGCCCTGCTTTTCGCTGGAAGTGTACGTTGCCAAACAAGTCCCTCATCTTGCCGATGCCGAACGGTAGTGTAAACCCTGGACCCCAGAAATCTAGGGCGGTGCGCAGGGGCCGAGGCATCAGGCTACACCTGAAGCCTGTAGCCTCCGACCTGAAACCTACGGCACTGCTTTGTTCGCGTCGATCCTGCCGTGCCCATAGTACGGGTCGTTGCCGGCGGGTCCGAGGTCGGTGGCGGTGGATTGCATACGCTGTCAGATCTCAGCGGCCCTCTTGCCTTCGGAGGCGAGCAACCCAGCTAGGGCCGACACGAAGGGAGCAGCCTTGCTGGTCCCGCTCTCTCGGTCGTAGCCCCCGCCCGTGAGGGCCGCGCGGGTGGGCCTTGCGGATCGTCGCTCCGAGGACCTCGTTGCCCGCGTCGCCGCCCGACCCGCCGAAGGAGAGGTTGATCACGTCGGCTCCGTGTTTCACGCTCCAGTCGATGGCAGGCATCAGGTTGGCGTCCTCAACGCCTTCTGACGGGTCCATAACCTTGGCTACGAGGAGCTTGCACGCGGGGCACACTCCCGCCACGCCCCTGCCGTTGTTCGTGAGCGCGGCGGCTATGCCAGCCACGTGGGTGCCGTGCCCGTAACGGTGTTTGACTACGGTGCCACCGTTGAAGAAATTTTTCTGCGCCGCGATATTGCCTACCACGTCGGGATGACCTGTGTCGATGCCGGAGTCGAGGATGGCGATGTTCGCTTTCCTATCCTTGACATCGTTCCATGCGCCAGGAAAGTGGGCCGTTTTGAGTCCCCACTGGCCGGGGTCCTTGCTAGGGTCCACGGTGAGGTCGCCGAACTTCGGGTCGTTTGGTACCCAGGAAGCGGTGCGGATGTAGTTGTAATCTGCGGCCTCGACGCGCGGTTCGCTGCGGAGGTTACTAAGCGTCCTCTCTAGGGCTCGCTCCCTGGCCTGCCCCGACTCCTCGCGTGACAGCGCGATCAACGCTCTGTAACGCAAGTTCCCCCTCCAGGTAAGAGGCCTGTCGCGACGGCCACCATTATCTGCCAGGTTTCGAGAAAAGTTAAGGGTTTTATGACACACTTTTCGAGGAGTTTTTATGACGGAGGTCTAGAGAATGGCTTTTGGCCGCGCAGCCAACATCCCACCTTCCATTCTCGGCGTGGACGATGCTTGAGAGTCTGAGGGCGCGTGCCCTCGGGCTCTGGCAGGCTGCACGGAGCGCCGGGAAGAGGAGCCGGACGCTCACCCGGATCTACAGCACGCTCATCGGCCAGCGCGAGCGAGTCTACGTCGAGTTGGGCCGATTGAGATCCAGGGAAGGCATCGACCCGGGGAGGATGGTCTGGATCTTCGGCTCCGGGCGTAGCGGGAGCACGTGGCTTCGCAGCATGATGGGAGAGCTGGAAGGCGCCGGGGTCTGGGAGGAGCCAATGGTCGGACGTCTCTTCGGCGAGTTCTACGCCAGAGCGCCTAAAGATAATTTGCGTTCCGCCGACTTCGTGATGGGAGGCCCCATCAGGAAGGGTTGGATCCGTTCCATAAGAAACTTCGTGCTTGACGGGGCATGGTACTCGAACCCCCGCTTCGGCTCCGGGGGGTACCTCATCATCAAAGAGCCCAATGGCTCCGTCGGGGCCCCGCTCCTAATGGAGGCCCTGCCCGAGAGCCGTATGATCCTGCTCGTCAGGGACCCTAGGGACGTCGTCGCCTCCGTACTCGACGCCGCCACGAAGGGCGGCTGGCTCTATGAGAGCAGGGAAGGAAAGACGAACGCGAGGCCCAGCAAGACGGAAAGGAGGCCGAACGCCTTCGTCAGGGAGCGGGCGAACGTGTACAGGCGCGGCGTCGAGAGCGCCTGGCGGGCCTACGACGCCCACCTGGGGCCGAAGGTCCTCGTCCGCTACGAAGACCTCAGGGCGGACACGTTGAACGAGATGAGACGCATCTACGCCGTTCTTGGCATCGTTGTGGAGGACGAGGATCTGCGGCGGGCGGTCGAGAAGCATTCTTGGGAGAACGTGCCGGAGCGGGAGAAAGGCAGGGGCAAGTTCTACCGCAGGGGGACGTCAGGCGGCTGGAAGGAGGACCTGACCCCGAGGCAGGTCGAGGTGGTAGAGAAGGCGACCGCTTCCCTGCTGGAAAGGTTCTACCCCGAGGCTTGAGACTGCCCGAGGCATCGGTCGTGATCCCCACCTTCCAGGCGGGTCCCGGCTTCGACGAACTCTTGAGAAGGCTCGTCTCCCAGAAGACAGACTTCGGCTACGAGGTGCTCGTGATCGACTCCGGCTCGACGGACGGCACGGTCGAGCTCGCCAGACGCCACGGCGTCTCGGTACACCGGATAGACTCGGGCGGGTTCGACCACGGCGCCACGCGCAACCTGGGTGCCTCGCTCTCCGCCGGACGCTACGTCGCCTTACTTGTGCAGGACGCCCTTCCGGTAGACGACGTTTGGCTCGCGGCGATGGTCGAAAACCTCGAGGCCGACGAGACGGTCGCCGGAGTGTACGGGCGCCAGATCCCACGCCCCGACAGCAGCCCGTTGACCCAAGCCTTGATGCGAGACTGGCCCACCTCCCGTCCCGAGCGCCACGAGCAGTTCGCCGGCGGCCCCGAATCCTACACGGCCCTGCCCCCGGCCACGCGACGCTCGCTCGCCGTCTTCGACAACGTCAGCTCCTGCGTGCGCCGCTCGGTGTGGGAGCATATCTGTTTCGAAAGGACGCGCTTCGGGGAAGACCTCAGGTGGGGCAAAGCCGTAGTCGAGGCAGGCTACAAACTCGTGTACGAACCTCGCTCCGCCGTGCTCCACTCCCACGAACGCGGCGCCCTCTACGACCTCAGGCGCCACTACGTCGAGGGCCTCATCCTCCAGAAACTGTTTGGGCTCACGCCAACCCCGAACCTGCCGCGTCTGCTACTAAACGTGATCCTCACCTCAGCCCACCTCTACCTCAGCAAGGACGACAGGACAACGTTCATAGCACCCAAATTCCTGCTTCTCGCCATCAGATACGCGCTGTGCTCCCAGGCAGGCGCCTACCTCGCAGCCCGCAGACGCCGGGGATCAAGAACCGACTCCCAAATCTCCACCAGAATCGACAAACTCCTGCTGAAGGGCCTCTAACGCGGCTGACGAAAAGGATATAAGCCGGGTCACACAACGGATCGCGTTTTCGGCGGCGAATAATATCGAGTCCGAATGGATGTCGCTTGCGGCACGAAAGCCGACCATCGCCCGTGGGCCCCTACTGTTTCTGTGAATTCCCGCTTTCGCGGGAATGACGTAAGCGGGGGCCTTCCGCGTGCCACAGCCCGAAACCCGTACACGCGGTCCACAGAGCTGTAGGGGCGGTTCGCGAACCGCCCTCGATGCGAACCGCTTCAACGATTCCGTATAATCCATCGTCGTGCACGCAGAACGCCACGCCAAATCTCTCGACTCCTGACATTGAAGATCCTCTTCACCACCCACCAGTTCTTCCCCGAGAGCCGCGCTGGCGTCGAGATCGTGACGCTCGGGCTGGCGCGGGGGCTGAAGGCCCGCGGACACGAGCCTTTGGTCCTCGCCGCCAAGCGCACCATCCCCCACAGCGACCTCCTTCCCGGCGAGACGGAAGATTACCAGTTCGAAGGAATCCCCGTCCGCAGGATAGGCCGCCCCGAGGAGAGCCTGAGCCGTCCCTACGAGCTGAACTATCGCAACGACGACATGGCTGAGAAGACGAGGGAGTACGTGCGGGAGGTCGGCCCGGACCTCGTCCACACCATGCATCTTCAAGGACTCTCGGCGAGCGTCCTCCCTGTCTTCGAGGAGTTCGGGTTGCCCGTGGTCTTCACGGCGGCCGACTTCTGGACGGTGTGCCCGGTCGTTGACCTGAGGAGGCACGACGGCGTGATGTGCGAGGGACCCGACGTATCCCACTGCGTCAGGTGCATAGCCAGCCGGAGCACCGACCCCCGCCTGCAGAAGGCGGCCGGCCTGGTGCCAGGCGCCGTCACCCGCGCCGCCGGCCCGGCGTCTCGAACGCCCCTCTCGCGCTTCTCGTTTCCCCTGCGCCAGGTCGGGGCTGTAAGGGAGCGTCCCGCCTACATCAGGGACCGGATGGAGTCCGTGGACCGCATACTCGCCTACACCCGCCTCACGCGCGACCTGCTCGTCGCGAACGGCATTGGGAGGGGGAAGATACGGGTTTCCCCCTACGGTATTGACACCTCCCACGTCGCCCATGCCCGCTCAGCACGGCGTCCATCGGCGACGCTCCGGTTCGGGTTCGTGGGGACCCTGGCGCCACATAAGGGCCCCGACGTGGCCGTCCGGGCGTTCGGGATGCTGCCGCCCGGAGTGGACGCGACGCTCTCCGTCCACGGGAGCGAGAAGGGCTACGAGATCTATGCCGCGGGGCTGCGCGCCCTCGCCGCCGATGACGGACGGATTTCCTTTCTCGGTCCTTTCTCGCGGGAGGATCTGGGGAGCGTACTGGTGGATCTCGACGTCCTCGTGGTCCCATCTCGCTGGTACGAGAACGCGCCAGGTGTGATCTTCGAGGCCTTCGCCGCCGGGATGCCAGTGATCGCCACCGACCTCGGGGGCATGTCCGAGTTCGTGAAACCGGGCAAGAACGGTCTGCTCTTCGCCCTCGAAGACGCGGAAGACCTCGCCGGGCAGCTACGTGCTCTCATCGAAGATAGAGGTCTGCTCGAGCGCCTGCGCGCTGGGATCGAACCGATCAAGAACGTCGGTGAGTACGCGGGCGAGCTGATAGAACTCTATGGTACGCTCGCATATACATCAAAAAGACAGTGAAGCAAGCCTGGATACGCAGAGGAGCTCCGCGTGCAACGTGACGCCCATAGAGACCCTGATCTTCGATCTTGCGGGATGCCGTCGTGAGGGTCCTGCTAACCGGCGCCGGCGGACAGCTGGGCCTGGAGCTGTCCGAGATCCTTCCCGACAGGGGCCACGAGGTCGTAGCTCTCGGCCGCCAGGGACTAGACGTGGCCGACCCTGATGCCGTAGAGGGCGCATTCGAAGAATGTTCCCCGGAGTTAGTCGTAAATGCAGCCGCATACACCAACGTGGACGGGTGTGAGGAGGCGACGGATCTCGCGTACTCCGTAAACGCCCTCGGGCCGCGCAACCTGGCCCAGGCCTGCGAGCGGCGAGGCTGCGAGCTCCTGCACGTGAGCACCAACTACGTCTTCGACGGCAGGGGCGAGAGGCCCTACGAACCCTTCGCTCCCCCAAATCCCATCAGCGCCTACGGCCGCACCAAGCTCGCCGGGGAGGAGCTCGTCACGCGGCTGACGAACCGCTGGTACGTCGTTCGCTCGGCAGGCGTCTACGGGCGGGGCCACAACTTCGTGCGCACCATGCTGCGCGTGGCCGAAGAGCGCGACTCGCTCAAGGTCAAGGACGACGAGTTCATCTCGCCGACCTACGCCCGTGATCTGGCCGAAGGCATCGCCGGGATCGTCGAGGACGGGCGTTACGGCCTCTACCATCTTACCAACGCCGGGTCCTGCTCCTGGTACGAGTTCACACGTGAGATCTTCCGTCTCGCCGGGGTCGAGACCGAGGTCGTCCCCATCCCCGGCTCCGAGTATCCCCTGCTCGCGGCGCGTCCGGCCAACGGCGTCCTCTCCACCCTAAGCAGCCCGGAGCTCAGGCACTGGAGCGAAGCGCTCGCCGACTACCTCGCACAAGAGGTCGCGCCCGATGAGTTACGGGTGAGGTCCTGACCTCTCTGGATCGCAAGCCCGTCGAGATGCTCAGGGGAGCGAAGGCGACCCTGGACCGCGCGACGGGTGCTCTGATCTCGAAGATCAGCAAGCAGGCCCGCAGGGAGCTCGCGCTGAAAGACGCGGAGATCTCCACGCTGAGGAGGGAGCTGGCGCGGCTGGGCGGGGAGGAAAACCTGCCCGCCCCGGCTACCGGCGGCGTGCCCGTGTTCTTCGTCGTGGGCAACCAGAAGTCGGGCACGACCTGGCTGATGCGGATGCTCGACGCGCACCCCGAAATACTCTGCAAGGGCGAGGGCCGCTTCTTCGGTGGGAGCTGGAGGCAGAAGAGCCTGAAGCAGAGGGACAGGATGAGGCCTGCCAGCTCGTTCTACAACGCCGTCCTGGACGCCGAGTATTTGAGGCTCTGGATCGAGCGGTCGGTCTGGAGCAGAAACGACAGCGCCGACGAGCACCTCGACAACCTCACCCGCATGGCCATCCACTACTTCCTCGGGGGCGAGCTGCTGAAGAGCGGGAAACGGGTCGTGGGGGACAAGTCGCCGCTCCTTACCCCCGAGACGATACGCGAGATCTCCGCCATCTACCCGGAGGCGAAGGTGATCCATATCATCAGGGACGGCAGGGACGTGGCCGTCTCCGCAGCACACCACGCACGCAACTTCGGCCAGGCCCGCAAGCGAAGCGAACCGAGCGAGACCGAAGGGAGCGTGTTCCCGGAAGGCCAGCTCGAAAAACTCGCCGCGGAATGGGCCTCCAGGGTGGGCAAGACCGTAGAAGACGGCCCCGAGCTCCTCGGCAAGAACTACACCGAAGTCCGCTACGAAGACCTGCTGCACATGCCCGTGGCGGAGGTCCAACGACTGCTGGCGTTCCTCGCGGTAGACTCCGACGAAAACTCTGTGACCCGGTGCATCGACGCCGCCAGCTTCGAGAAACTCTCCAAAGGCAGAAAGCGAGGAGAAGAGGACCCGTCCTCGTTCTTCAGGAAGGGCGTTGCGGGCGACTGGAAACACGTCTTCACCCAGGGAGAACGAGAGATCTTTGATAACGAGGCCGGCGAGCTACTCGTCACGCTTGGCTACTGAGGAGCACGCTGCACCCTTCGGGCTATGCTCTTCAGCACGCTCCCTTTGGTCGCTTTCAGCTCTTCAGCATGTCAGCACGCTTGCTTCGCAGGCTTGTCAGCTGTTCATGCCGGGTCCGTCTGGACGGTCGCGCTTTCCGGCCAAGGGCGCACAGCGTGTCCTTGTCCTCTGTCATTCCCGCGTAACCTTTCCCCACAAGATTGGAGAGCGGGAATCAAGAATACCAGTGGTGTATGTATGGTGGTACTCATACTCGATGTTAAATAAGCGCTAAGCCTTACTGTGCGATTAGTATTAACCTGAGTTGCCCCCTACAGACATTGGATGGAGAAAGTTAGCAGAAAACAGACGATCTCGAGCTCGAAACCCCTGGGCGTGACCGCATGGATCTTCCTCGAAAACAGCACACTCAGCTTGCTGAAGACCGTTTCGATGTACTAGCGGGTGGGCTTGCTCAAGAACTCCTCCCCTGCTGGCATAGGTCGCTTCGAATTCTTCTTGCTCTGGGCTTTCAGCTGTAAACCGACCTCTTCTAGAAGGTCCTCGTAACGGTGATCGGTGTAGCCTTTGTCGGCACAAATGATCGAGCCTTCGGGCAAGTCGAGATACGACTCCTCGAACAGGCCGATGTCGGCCTCCGAAGCCGCCGCCAGGCAAAACTCCACCGGCGGCTCCCCTGCCCCGGTAGTAACCAGATGCACCCGCAAACCGTAGAAGTAGCGGCGTTTGCTCGCGACGTAGCCGCGGAAAGCCTCGCCGTGCTCTCGCGGGGGATAGAGCTTGCAGCGGCGGATGCGGACGTTGTCGCAGACGGGGACGGGCAGGGAGTCGACCTCGTAGGTTCGCTCGGGATGGCTTCGCTTGAAGAGCTCGGCCAACAAATCGAAGAGCATTTGCCAGACGGATGGGTCTATGGCTTGCAGCCGACGGTTGAAGCGGCACTTAGCGATCGTCTTGTCGATAAGCCGTACTCGTCCAAAAACGAGCGGCTCGCCTCGATGTTGCCACCGAAGAACGCGGCAGCCGCAACAGCCGTGGTCATCACCTCGGCGGTGGACAAGACGACTTGAGGATCGTCGCGGTGGCCTGTGGCCTTTAGGAACTCCTCTAACAGGTAGTAGGTGGTGAGTATGGTATCTTCCATGATGTCCTCCCGATCCAGAGAAGGCACAACGGCGGTAACCTGAAGTTCGGCAAGGACAAACTCCTCTACATAAGCGTCGGCGACGGCGGATGTGATTACGCGGAGGGGACGAAGTGCCAGCACGAGAACGACGCCGCCCGAGATCGGAAAATCCTGCTCGGCAAGGTCTTGCGCATAAGGCGGGACGGCGGAATCCCGGCGTCCAACCCGTCCACGGGAGCGAACAGCGACCGGTGCAACGAGGCCGGACGCGCAGCTAGCGGGAACAACTGCAAGGAGACCTTCGCCCGGGGCTTCAGGAACCCCTTCCGGATGGCATTCGACCCCGACGCCACGAACCGAGCTTTCGCATCAACGACGTCGGTGGGGAGAGCTGGGAGGAGACAGATCGCGTACAGGCCGGCTCCGACTACGGCTGGAACCTCTGTGAAGGCCGGCACGACAACCCTTACCGTGACGGAGAGGTGAACTGCTCGGGCACTACCTATGCGGGGCCAATCCACGAGTACAGCCACAGCTCGGGGTGCGAGTCCATAACCGGCGGCGTTTTCGTACCGGACGGCTTCTGGCCCACTTCTTACGACAACTCTACCCCTTCGGGGATTACGTCTGCAACTAGATCTTCGTGCTTACGCCCAGAGCCGGCGACGGCTTCAGACGAGAGCTGTTCGCAGTCGGGCTGGGAGTGAGCGAACCCGTCGCGATGGGCTTCGGACCATACAAAACGGGAGATAAAGCCCTCTAGAGCACTTTGCAGTGTAGTTGGGCGGTGTGGCAGGATGCTGGCATGAACGCCTACTCGCTGGACCTGAGGAAGAAGATCGTCGCAGCCAAAGAACGGGGCATGCCCACCTCCGAGGTCGCCAGGACCTTCGGCGTGGG
>JBKPOM010000181.1:0-24530 GCA_046733115.1 Actinomycetota bacterium
CCCTTATCCCATCCCTTAACTAAAGCCCTCTTGCCGTCGAGCGGGGTAAAGTAGGCGTAGTTTTCTATGTCGGATCGTAATACACTTCTTGTAACCATATATCTCTCCTTTACTCCTTCTCAGGTTGGCAGACCTTTTGAGAAGGGGTTTCTCGTTGGTTAGTTTTTCAGCAGCGCTATAACTTCGGGGGTCAACTCGCTGAGCTTGAACGTCACCGTAGGCTCTTCGGGCTCGGCAAGGTCAGCCACGTTACAGAGCAGCACATCCGCGATCCTCTGTGCCGTCCTCCCTGGCACACTTAACCCGTTTTCGATCTTGGCTATTCGTGGCTGATCCGTGTGCAGGCGAGTGGCAAGTTCGCGCTGCGCAAGCCCCCTGCTTTTCCTAACATCCTTCATTCTCATCAAGTACATATGGCTCCATTCGATGGCCCTCTACCCTAAATAACGAAGGGTTTCCCGAGACCGACAGAGACTCCTAAACGCACCCTTATTGTATCATATATTATTACATCAATTCTGTGCTTATTTTTGCACTTTCATGGCACGAAAAAGCCCGCCCCCACCGATGGAGACAGGCTCGTAGTCAGTAGAGGAGGGTTAACTCATACTGGCTGTGTTCACCCCTTGATGGGTGAGATCGTCTCCGTAGCACGAAGGAAAGCCGTGACGACCTGCTGTATCCCCTCTTCGGTTCCCAAAATGTTACACACGTCGAGGTGGGTACACAGGCGGACGAAGCCTGGTTTGCCTGGGGTGGCGAGCACGCCTTCGCGGGCGAGTGCCCGCAGGAACGCGGGGGGGTCTTCGATGGCGACGAGAACGAGGTTGGTATCCGGTTCTTTGGCCTCGTAGCCAGCCTCTCGCAATCCTGCGACAAGTTTGCGGGCCCGGGCGTGGTCCTCGGCGAGCCTGTCTATGTGGTGCTCGAAGGCGTAGAGGGAGGCGGCGGCTATGATGCCTGTCTGGCGCATGCCGCCGCCGAAGGCTTTGCGGGCGCGGCGCGCCTCTCGGATGGTCTCTTCGTTACCGACGAGCAGGGATCCTACGGGTGCCCCCAGTCCTTTGGATGAGCACACCGAGACGGTGTCGGCGTGGGCGCACCATTCGCTCGCCGGGTTGCCGGTCGCGGCCTGCGCGTTGAACAGCCTGGCACCGTCGAGGTGGACCTTGAGGCCGAGATCTTTCGCCGTCTGTGTGACCGCGGCGAAGTCTTCTAGAGGGAAGATCTTGCCACCTGCGGTGTTGTGGGTGTTCTCCAGGCAGAGCAGCCTAGATCTAGGGAAGTGGACGTCCTCGGGTCTGACGGCGGCGCGAACGGTCTCGGGGTCGAGGACGCCGTTCTCGCCGGGGAGGGTACGGAGCTGGACGCCCGAGAGCATCGCGGGGGCCCCGGCCTCGTAGACGAAGACGTGGGACCCCTCGTGCAGGAGTACTTCTTCTCCCCTCTTCGCGCCGACGTGTACCCCAATCTGATTCGTCATCGTGCCCGAAGGTGCGTATAGGGCCGCCTCCTTTCCGAGCAAGCCCGCCACGTACTCCTCGAGCCTGTTTACCGTCGGGTCCTCCCCGAAGACGTCGTCCCCAACCGGCGCCTCCAGCATTGCCCGCCGCATGCCCTCCGTCGGACGTGTCACGGTGTCGCTGCGAAGATCTATCATGGGTTACCTCCATCACGCTGTTCGAGCACCCGTCGGGTGGTGGCAAAGTGGGTTTTGGCCACCTCGGCAAGGCAGTCTTCCCCCAACTCGTCGACCACCCAACGGCCGGCATCCACGACGTGCGTCGCGCCGAGTGGCAGCCGGAGCCCGACCCGCTTAGAGAGACGTTCGATCTCCTGGAGCTGCCGCGCCCGCGCCACTATGGACGCGGCTGCAACCGCCGTATCGTCCTCGGCCCGGGGGCGCACCTCCAGCCGCACGCCGCCGAGCACGAACGGCTCCAGATGATCGCGCGCGGACCTGGCAAACTCGTCGACCACCACGACCTCGACCTCGTTCGCAAGTTCATCGATGATCGCGGCGTCGAGCTCGCCGAGCAGCCTGTTGACGTTGCCCGCGGCATCCCGGCGGGTCTCGTACTCGCGTGGCGAGAGCGAGACGACGCGGAGGTTTTCCTGACCGAGGGTTTCGAGGATGCGTTCCGAGATTCTTCGGATGCCGAGGACGCCAATCTCTTTGGAATCCCGGACGCCTATTTCCCACAGCTCTTTCGCTTTCGCGCTGCCGGTGATCCTGACGCCGGCCACGACGAGGGGGCCGAAGTAGTCGCCCTTCCCGGCCTCGTCGATGCCGAGCCTCGGCGTGCCGTCAAAGACGGACCTCGCCCCGGCAAGACGCGCCGAAGTCCCTGTACCGGTGGCCTTCGTCTGGGAGGTGCGCCAGTTCTCGAGCAGATCTCGCAATCCCGAAGCTCGACCTCCGGTAGACACCTTGCCCGTGTGGTACACGTTCAACTTCGCGGTCTCGCCTTCGCGGGTGAGGTCGTACTGCGTGCCGTGGTCTATGATCCTGCTTCCCGCTATCTCCACACCCTCCCTGTCGAGGAGCAGGCGGAGATCCGGGGGAACTTCGGTGCGCGGGACGTTCAACGAACCTCGAAGCCGTCGAGTTCACCGCCAGCGTCCTCGAAGTCGGTATCGACGTTCTCGACCGAGGCGTGCTGGGGGCCCTCTTCGCACCAGCGGACCATCTCCCTGACCTTTTCGGAGGGACCT
The DNA here is from genome assembly GCA_046733115.1 of Actinomycetota bacterium. Taxonomy (GTDB): domain Bacteria; phylum Actinomycetota; class Rubrobacteria; order Rubrobacterales; family Rubrobacteraceae; genus Rubrobacter_D. The sequence continues at coordinate 2,716 of JBKPOM010000181.1, forward strand.
TCGAAGAAGGCTTCGACCTTTCCGTCGGGCAGGTTCTTTACCCATCCGGCCAGGTTCAGTTCCTCGGCCTTCTGCCTGGTAGAGTCGCGGAAGAAGACCCCCTGCACCTGGCCCGATATGCGTACGTGAGCGCGTTCGTAGTCGTTGCTGTGCACTTCTCTTACCTCCGTCGGGAGCCTCTTATTGTCCCTCGCTAGGGCGGATTCACCCGATATGCTAGCCTAGAGCGGTCATGAAAGCACAGAGGCAAACCGTTGGTGGTGGTTCTGAGGGCGGTAGGGACTCGGACAGGGCGCTCCTGACCATCGTCGTGCCGACGCGCAACGAGACCGACAACGTTCCTAGGTTGGTGCGTGAGTTGCGCGAGAGCCTGTCCGACCTCGATTACCGGGTGGTCTTCGTGGACGACTCGACGGACGGGACGCCTGGTGTGATCCGGGACCTGGCCCGAGAAGATGGACGCGTCCGGCTGGTGCGCAGGGAGGGGGTGGAGCGGCGCGGCGGCCTCTCGACGGCCGTTACTATGGGCCTGGATCTCTCCTCCGGTGCGAGCGAGTACACGTGCGTAATGGACGCGGATCTGCAGCACCCGCCCGAGAAGGTGCGCGAGATGCTGGAGGCCGCCCGTCGCACAGACGCCGACGTGGTAGTGGCGAGCCGCTACGCGGCGGGCGGCAGCTACGCCGGCCTCTCGGGCACAGCGCGGAGGGCCGTCTCCGTGGGGAGCAAGTACCTGGCACAGATCGTCTTCAAGGAAGCGCGCAAGACCAGCGACCCGATGACGGGCTTTTTCCTCATAAGGAACGAGGCAATCTCGGGCATCCAGTTCAGGCCGACGGGGTTCAAGGTCCTGCTGGAGATCCTGGTGTGCGCCCCCGAACTGAAGGTGGTCGAGGCGCCCTTCGACTTCAGGGCCCGCCACGCCGGAGTCTCGAAGGCAACGCTGCACCAGGGCTTCGACTACCTGGCCCACATGCTGAGCCTGTTCTGGTACGTGCCGTCGGCGGGACGTTTCTGGAAGTTCGCCCTGGTTGGAGCGTCGGGCGTGCTCGTCAACATGGTCACCCTCGTCGTGCTCGCCGAGGTTTTCCACGCGCACAAGGTGATAGCCTGGATGTTCGCCGTAGGTCTCTCCATTTTGAGCAACTTCCTGCTCAACAACGCGTTCACCTGGCGCGACATCAGGCACTCGAGCAGGATTCACTTCTTTTTGCGCGGCGTCCTCGCCTACCCCGTGGCGGTGTTGGGGATCGGGGCGAACTTCGCCGTGTGGTACCCGTTGGTGAAGTACGTCTCGGACGAGTTTCCTTACTACGCCATCTTCAACCTGCTCGGCATAATCGCCGGGACGAGCGTGAACTTCATCCTCTCCTCGCGCCTCGTGTTCCGCCCCTCCATGCCGAGGACCCTCGACCCCGAAACTCCGCCGAAGCAGATTGCAGAGGGGGTAAGGCGCGAGCTCAGGGCCGATAGGGTAGACCTGATCCACGTTCCCGAGCTCACGCCTCTGGGAGAACTTTCGTCCCAAGAACTCACAACCTCGGACCGGAGCGTGATAGACCTCGTTGTGAAAACCGCCCATCCCACCCTGACCGTGACGGGCCCGAGGCGTCTTCCCCAGGCCCGTACCAACGCCCGCTACACGAACTCCCTGGCGGTCCCGATCCTCGACGAAGAACGCACCGTGGGCGTCATCTACGCGACCCGGACCTCGACTGAACCCTTCACGGAGGAAGATCTCCACTGGCTGACCGCCTACACCAGCACGGCCGCAGAAATATTCGAGTGAGTCAGCACTTCAGCTAGGTCAGCTAGTACGTAACGGCGAGGCCCGTACACGCGGCCGGGCTTCGCGGGCAACGATGTGGATTTTCCATATCAGAGAGCACAAACCGACGCGAGCCGCTACTCAACAAAGCTGAAATGCTGAAGTGCTGATTTGCTGACCAGCGCGGGTGGGGGAAGGCTTGACCTTCCCCCACCCGCTAGTCGGCCCCTCCCCATAAGGAGCCTCTAATAGGACTTCATCACCCCTCCCCGACGATGAAGTCCATCACGGTCCCAGTGCCTGAACCCAAGCTTCAAACCGGGCCCCGGGTGGCCCGGGACCGCCCGATCAAAAAACTAGCATCCCACCACACGCCCCGCAACCTCCCACAATCCTTATACCTAAGCGGGAAAAGGATGTGCCACCTCGGCAGATACGACATGTCCGTAGTCCTTCACGCATCTACACAACATGTTGAGTCTCTACCAAAAACTCAATCTGTACCAAAAGGCGTATAAACCGTCAGCTAAAGGTTAGATAAGCCTAAGGCAGAGATGCATCCATCGATGCCGGGGGTTTTCGTGGTCTAGGGCGGTAACTGAGGCTGGAGGGCTGTTGCCGCCGGCTACGGTTGGTGCTGCTGCGCTTTATACTATCCGCATGAGGCCAGTTTGCTTTCTATCCGACTTCGGTCTCGCCGACGACTTCGTGGGTACGTGCAAGGGTGTTATGCACACTATAGCACCCGGCGTATCTATCGTGGATCTGACGCACGACGTGCCCAATTTCGGGGTGGAAACCGGGGCTGAACTCCTGCAGCACGCTACCCGATACATGCCCGCCGACGCGTTGTACCTGGCGGTGGTGGACCCAGGGGTCGGCACGGAGCGGCGGGGGATCGCGCTCCGGACGGGGAGCGGAGCCCTTCTGGTCGGTCCCGACAACGGACTACTCGTTGCGGCGGCGGAGTCTCTTGGCGGTATCTCTGGCGCCGTCGCGCTCACCGAGCAGCGCTTCCATCTGCACCCCGTCTCCAACACCTTTCACGGCCGCGATGTCTTCGCTCCCGTGGCGGCGCACCTTGTGGCCGGGGTCGGGCTCTCGGATCTCGGTGAGGCCGTGGATACTGCTTCGCTGACGCGTCTGGGCCCGGGATGCGCCGCGGCTGAGGAGGGTAGGGGGTTGACGACCCGCATCCTCTCCATCGACCACTTCGGCAACGCCAGGCTCTCGGTCACCACCGATGAGTCGGGGCTCGAGTACGGCGACACCCTGAAGGTGGATGTCGGCGCCGGCGAGATGTCGGTCCGGTACGTCGAGACCTTCGGGTCTGCCAGGGCTGGCGAGCCGGTGCTCGTCCCCGACTCTCACTGGCGCCTGAGCCTCGCCATAAACAAAGGCAACGCGTCCCAGGCCCTCTCATTGAGGGTTGGCGGACAAGTGCGCCTCTTATCCTCGATTGACCACGATGACTGAACGCCGCAACCCGGGGCCTGGCCCGCCAGCGGAGCGCAGACCCGCTCCCCTCTCGCCAGAGGAGCGAAGCAAGATGCTGCGAGCCGCGGCCTTCCGCCCGATCAACGTGACGATCCTGGTGGTCGGGGTCGTTATCTCCACGATCATCGCAACCTGGTGGTTGCTGCCCCTGACGCTCGCGACGTACGCCTCGCTGGTCTTCCTGGCCGCGAGAGACTCCATCTTCCAGCGCAAGGTCCTCGGAGGCGATGTGGCCATGGCAACACCTCCAGACGTCACACAGAGCCGTGACGTCTCTCCCGAGCGTCGAGCGCGATGGCTCCCCCGCGGGGAGACCCGTCAGAAGGTGGAGGCCGCCCTCGAGGTATACCGCAAGGTAGTCGCAGCCATCGAGGACTCCGACGAGGTGATCAGGGCCGTCCTAGATGACACCGTCCCAAGGCTGCACGCGGCCGCGGATCGGCTGGTGGACGTGGCAGAGGGTCGGGAGAAGGCCGCCGAGGTCGCGCGTGAACTCGGGCGTAACACCGAGGCATCCGCAGCAACGACCAGGCAGGAGAACCTTCGCGAGCTCGAGGAGCGAATAAGGGCCGCTGACGCCGAGATCTCCGGCACCTCAGAAGAGCTTCTCGACCTCAGGGCGAAGGTAGTCAGGATCTCCATAGACGCCAACAACCCCGCCCGCGCAAACGACCTCAACGCCTCACTAGACGGCCTCAACGCCAGGCTAGAAGCCCTGAGCGAGGTCATCTCCCCGGAGGACGCGGGATAAGGAAGGACCGGTCCTTCCTTATCCCGCGCTGGTCAGCATTTCAGCATTTCAGGTTTTTGGCTTCCTGAGATGCTGCGAGATGCAGAGCACCGCGGACTATGGCTGTGGACCACCAGCCGTACATGGGATCGCGCATTCGTCTAGAGGCACGAAAACACACCAAGCTGACAGGCTAAAGTACCACCCGCTGAAATGCTAGCAAGGAGACTCAGAAACCTCTTTGCTTCGCTACGCCGAGCTGGCGTGCCAGCCGCGACCTTCGGTCTTCTCCTCGACGACCTCGGGCTGGCGTGCGGACCTGCGTACGGGGACGCCGCCCAGCTCCTGGCGGGACTCCTCCACGGAGATGAGCGAGTCCTGGAACCAATTCTCCAGCTGCTCCATAACGCGGTCCCGATACACCTCGGAGCCACCGGAGACCTCCTCGGCGTAGCGCTCCGCCCCGTCTATAATCTCCCCGGCCCTGCGCTCCGTGCGCCTGAGGAGCTCCGTCTCGGGGACCATCGCGTTCGCGCGATGGTGGGCTTCTTCGACTATTCGCTGGGCCTCCTCCTCGGCCGCAGCGATTGTGGCCCCGCGCTCCCGGCGAAGCGCCTCCGCCTCCGCCAGCTCAGGGGGCAACGATCCCCTTAACTCGTCCAGCATCACAAGCAGATCGGACCGGTCAACGACGGCCCGTCCTTTGCTCATCGGTACGCCGGATGCATCCCGAACAATCGCCTCCAGCTCGTCCAATACCCCGCTTACGTACTGCATGTCTTCTCTCATGGACCCAACCCTAGCACGCTCTTACAGGCTACGCCAGCCTTTCTGAAAGTATTTTTCGATGCTTTACTTCAACATCAGGTCTAATATAATCTTAAGGTTAAGTGCAACTCCGTGACGGGGTACTAGTGCCGTGTCGCGCGCACAACGGGGCCGGGTTTTTGGCTTTAGAAGTAGGGTTTCGGGAGTTATCCACAGGGATGTTACGCAGGCTGCTCGGGTTCAACCAGTTTGTGAGAGAAGATGAGAGGACCGATTTCCCGGTGTCTTGGGTCGCGAGCCTGGCGGCGCGCTCCGTCGACCCCGCCGACAACGCCAGACCGCTGCGAGCCACTTCTCCGCGTTTCTGTGCCGTCGAAAAGTCTGACGGCTGATCGCTAAATCCGTCGGTTCGCCACGCCGGCGGCGACGGCGGCGATAACCATCGCGATCAGCCGGATTGGATTAAGACCACCCGCGAGGAGATCCGACGCCAGCACCACGAGGAACGGTATGGCCGATGCCAGCACGGAGATGGCGATCGCAACGGGCCCGCCGTTGCGGCCTCCGGCGCGGTTGATCAGGGTCCCCGCCCCGTAACCGGCCGCGGCCGAGAGCAACAAGGTAAGGGGCAGGAGGAAGAGCACGTACGCCACGGGAATACCGGCGACAGCAACTCCGACGCCGGCGAGAACGCTCCTGACGACCTGGTTGGTCTTCATGACGCCGGCACGCGCGCCCCGTGGCAGCCTGGCATCTTCGGGGCACTTTATCCCGACGTCGGTGGTCACCATGCACTCGGTGCAGATGGGACGCCCGCACGTGGCGCATGAGACGCGGGTCTCCCTCTTCGGGTGCCTGTAACAGTGCATAGGCTCGGTCACTGATGGCCCTTACTCCCGCTCCGCGCGAGCTCGCTTCGTGGCATCAAGACCAGCTCCCTCTTGTAGCTCCGGTGTACTTCGGCGATGAGCCGGCGGTGTTCCAGCTCCTTGCGTGCCAGCTCTTCGCGCAAGGCACGGGTTTCCCTCTCCAACCTCGCCACCCGGCGCTCGAGGTCGAGCACCTTGCTCACGCCAGCGAGGTTCATCCCAAGCTCCTGGGTCAGCCTCTGTATGTAGCATCCGAGATCCACGTCCTCCTGGGAATAGAGCCTCGTGTTCTTTATGCTCTTGCGTGGGCGTAACAGACCCTTCTGCTCGTACATCCTCAGCGTCTGCGGGTGGACCCCGATCAGCTCGGATGCTATCCCGATCATGTAAACCGGACGCTTTCTGAGGCTCACGACGATCCCACCTTCTTGAAGAGGTCTTCCCTGACGTCTTCGTCCCGCTCCTCTGCTAAGGCCTCCAGAATCTCACGCTCCCGCCGCTTGAGCTTCTTGGGTACGACTACCCTCACCCGCACGATGAGGTCCCCTTTCTCCCCCCCATCCGTCTTGGCCTTGGGCGCCCCCGCACCCCGCACCTTGAACTGCTTGCCGTCCTGCGTTCCGGCGGGCAACCTGACCCTCACCGTGCCCCCTCCGGGCCTGGGAACCTGGATCTCCGCCCCGAGCGCCGCCTCGACGAAGCTGACAGGCACCCCGACTACGAAGTCGTCCCTGCGCCGCTCGAAGACAGGATGCTCCTCCACCAACGTCCTGACGTAGAGGTCCCCCGCCGGCCCACCTTCCCTACCAGCGTTCCCCCTGCCCGGGATCCTCACTTTCATCTTGTCCCTCGCCCCGGCCGGTATCCTGACCTTGACCTGCCTCGCCCTGCGTACCCTGCCGTCTCCCCCGCAGACCGAACACGGCTTCTCGATGATTCTACCCTCGCCCCCACACCTGGAACACGGCGTCGAAAGCGCGAAAAACCCCTGGTCCCGGCTCTGCACCCCCCTGCCACCGCAATCGGGACACGTTCGCGGCGCCGTCCCAGGGGCCGCCCCCGTGCCCCTGCACTCGCCACACGCCTCCTCCACGGGAACCCCGACCCGGGTCGATACGCCATTCAACGCATCCTTGAAACTCAACCTGACATTTACGGTTATATCCTCACCCTTTGCCTGGGATCTCTGGGTGGTAGTAGTGGCACGCCCGAAAATATCTCCGAGGTTCCCGAAGCCGCCAAGCAGGTCGGAGACGTCTCCGAATCCGGAACCTCCCGGCTGTCCCTGCCCGGTACCGAAAAACGTGCGTGGGCCTTCGTCGTATTCCCTTTTCTTCTCGGGTTTGGAGAGGATCTCGTAGGCGTGCTGTATCTCTTTGAAACGATCTTCGGCTTTCTTGTCGCCGGGATTGGCGTCGGGATGGTACTTGCGCGCAAGCCTGCGGTAGGAGCGCCGGATCTCGTCTTGCGAGGCCTCCTTCGAGACCTCTAGAACCTTGTAGAGATCCAGCTTCTCCATACCCTAAACCTGCTTCGCAACTACAACTTTCGCGGGCCGGATCGGCTTCCCGTTGAGCAGGTAGCCCCGCTGGAAGGTCTGGATGATGGTGCCGTCCTCGTGCTCCTCGGAGGGTTGGCCCATAACGGCGTCGTGCACGTTGGGGTCGAACGGCTGGCCATCCGAGGCAACGGGCAGCAGCCCTTCCTCGGCCAGCACCTCTGCGAGCTGCTCGCGGGTCGCCTGCACGCCCTCGCGGATATCTCCCCCGGCCTCGAGGGCGCGGTCCAGGTTGTCCAGAACGGGGAGTAGCTCCTGCACCAGCCTCTCCGATGCCATCGAGAGTATGCGGGCGCGGTCCCGCTCCTGGCGCTTGCGCGAGTTCTCGAACTCCGCCTTCAAACGACGCAGGGCGTCCAGGTACTGGTCTCGCTCGAGGCGCGTGGCCTCCAGCTCTTCCGCCAGCACGGCAAACCCGTCAACTTCGAGGACGGGGTCGCCATCGGCGGCGGAAATTGCTTCCTCTTCGGCCACCTCCGGCGCTCCGGTGCTCTCCACCTCTGTTTCCGGGGCGGCGGGGTCTCCCTCGGGCGCCTGGATCTCCTCTGCTGCCTCCTCTTCGGGTGCGGCGTCGTTCCCGAGTTCGGGCTCGTGCTTGTTCTCCTCGCTGCTCAAAACTCGCTGATCCTCCTGTGGCTACCGCCTGTGGTTACCGCGCGGACGGCCGCGATGGGGTATCTTCCCCATCCGCGGCCGCCCGGCCGTTGCTGTAGTTACCTGCGCTCCTCGCCGTCCTCGTCATCGTCGACGACCTCGGCGTCCTCGACCAGGTCGTCGGTGTCCGTGGCATCGGCGGCGGAGTCGGGCTCCTGCTGGGCCTGGCTGTAGAGGACCTCGGAGAGCTTGTGGGAGGCCGTCATCAGGGTCTCCTGCTTGCGCTTGATCTCCTCGATGTCGCCGCCTGCGAGCGCCTCTTTGGTCTCCTTGATGGCCTGCTCGATCTCCAGCTTGGTATTCGGGTCCACCTTGCCGTCCACGTCCTTGAGCGAACGCTCGATGGAATAAACCAGGTTGTCCGCGTTGTTGCGGACGTCCGCCTCCTCGCGGCGGCGCCGGTCCTCCTCGGCGTGCGACTCGGCGTCCTGCATCATCTGCTGGATCTCCGCGTCAGACAGACCGCCCGATGCCGTGATCGTGATCCTCTGCTCCTTGCCAGTCCCGAGGTCCTTGGCCCCGACGTTGACTATACCGTTGGCGTCGATGTCGAACGCAACCTCGATCTGGGGTACACCCCTCGGCGCCGGCGGAATGCCAACGAGCTGGAAGTTGCCGATAATCTTGTTGTAGGCCGCGATCTCGCGCTCTCCCTGGTAAACCTTGATCTCCACAGACCCCTGGTTGTCGTCAGCGGTGGTAAATACCTCACTCTTACGTGTAGGTATAGTGGTGTTACGCTCGATCAGCTTCGTGAACACCCCGCCTTTGGTCTCAATACCGAGGGAGAGAGGAGTCACATCCAGAAGGAGCACATCCTTGACCTCGCCAGCGAGCACGCCGGCCTGGATGGCGGCGCCCACGGCCACGACCTCGTCGGGGTTGATGCCCTTGTGGGGCTCCTTGCCGGTGATCTCCTTGACCTGCTCCTGCACCGCAGGAATACGAGTCGAGCCGCCGACGAGTATGACCTGGTCGACCTGGCCCGGCTGCAGACCGGCGTCCTCCATCGCTTGGCGAACAGGGCCCGCGGTCGCCTCCACGAGGTCCGCGGTCAGGTTGTTGAACTGCGCCCGGCTGAGCGTCAGGTCCATGTGCTTGGGGCCGTTCTGGTCGGCGGTGATGAAGGGAAGGTTGATCGAGGTGCTGGTGGTCGAAGAAAGTTCCCTCTTGGCCTTCTCGGCGGCCTCGACGAGGCGCTGGGCGGCCATCTTGTCCTTGGAGAGATCTATGCCCTCGACCTTCTTGAACTCCGAGACCGTCCACTCGACCACCTTGGCGTCGAAGTCGTCACCGCCGAGGTGATTGTTGCCGCTCGTAGCCTTGACCTCGAAGACCCCTTCGCCGAGCTCCAGGATGGAGACGTCGAAAGTGCCGCCACCGAGGTCGAACACGAGGATGGTCTGGTCGTCCTCCTTGTCCATCCCGTAGGCGAGCGACGCCGCGGTCGGCTCGTTGATAATACGCTTGACGTTGAGGCCGGCGATCCTACCCGCATCCTTGGTCGCCTGGCGCTGGGCGTCCTCGAAGTACGCCGGCACAGTGATAACCGCCTCCGTAACCTCCTCGCCCAGATACTCCTCGGCGTCCCTCTTCAGCTTCTGCAGGGTCATCGCGGAGATCTCCGGTGGAGAATACTCCTTGTCGTCGACCGCGATCCTGATGTCCCCGCCAGGACCCGACTTGACCTCGTAACCGACGCGGCTAGCCTCTTCCTTCACGTCGCCATAGCGACGCCCCATGAAGCGCTTGATCGAGTAGACCGTCCGCTCCGGGTTCGTGACGGCCTGCCTCCTCGCGAGCTGCCCGACAAGACGCTCCCCACTCCTCCTGTCGAAGGCCACGACCGAAGGCGTCGTCCGCTCCCCCTCGGAGTTGGTGATCACCGTCGGATCCCCACCCTCCAGAACCGCCACACAACTGTTCGTCGTACCCAAATCTATGCCAATGCTCTTGGCCACGCGCTTACCTCCCGCCAGATGAACCGATCTAAAGTGGATTCATTATAAAATCTGAGTCTCACGCTTGCAAGTTTTTCGGCACTTCAGCCGGTCAGCATTTCAGCAAGGGTATGGATGCAGGCACTACCGCCCGTGACAAGCAACTCCACTTGTAACGTCTTGATTCGTATGCGAGGGCATGACGGCCGAGAACCTGCTGTATATGCTGACAAGCTGTATAAGGTACGATACGGTTATCGCTGGAGCTTTGGGCTCTGGAGTTGGTCGGGAGGTATTTGGGAGTCGTATTGGACGAAACTATATTGCTGGTCGACGACGACGCGGCGCTTTTGGAGGTCACGTCGATCGTTTTGGCATCGGAAGGTTACCGGGTATTGACGGCGGAGGACGGGGTCGAGGCGCTCCGGATCCTCGGGCGGGAGGATTTAAATCTCGTGGTTCTCGACATTATGTTGCCGAGGATGAGCGGGTTCGAGGTCTTGAAGAAGATGCGGGAGCACAGCGACGTACCCGTCGTGTTGCTCACGGCCAAGAGCCAGTCCGTGGACAAGGTGGTCGGTCTCGAACTCGGGGCCGACGACTACATCACCAAGCCCTTCGACACCAAAGAGTTGCTAGCCAGGATCAAAGCCATCCTCAGGCGGTTCGGGAGGGACGGCAGGGGCAGGGAGGGGCTATTCAGGTTGGGTCCGCTGGAGTTGGACCCGAACGGCTACACGGTGAGCCGTGGCGGGGAGGCGTTGGATCTCACGCCCACCGAGTTCAAGATACTCGCGTTGCTCATGCGCCGTCCGGGGCAGGCCTTCACGCGGGCCCAGATCTCCGAGGCCGTCTCGACGGGGTCGCACTATCTGGCGAGCCGTTACATAGACGTACACATCAGCAGGCTCAGGGCCAAGATCGAACACGACCCGTCGAGGCCGGAGATCATACAGACCGTCCCCAGCGTCGGGTACAGGGCCGCCAGGCCGAGCTAGTGGCGCATGGGCAAGAGCAGGGGCGAGATGAGAGAATCCCGCCGGGTTTGAGCTTCAGGGCCAGGATCTTCGTGGCGCTCGTCGGGATCTCTTCTGTGACGAGCCTGATCATCGGCCTTGTCCTTTACTACTTCGCCCACGACCGGCTGGTTCACGAGGAGAACACGCTGCTAAAACAGCGCTCCCAGATGGCGAACGCGGGCGCCCAGGATTTCCTGGAGGGCCTGCGCGACCCCGAGGACAAGACGCTCCCCCCGCCTTCGACCTACGCCGAGCAGCTCGTCCAGTCGGTAGCCGACCCGACGGGCCTCGAGGTGCTCTACGTCGGACCCGACCTCGAACCCCTGGCCGCCCGCGACGGCCTCGGGAACCCATTAGATGCCAAGGAGACCTACGATGGGCTCGGGCTCGGCCGGAAGAAACTAGAACAGAGTGCCGCTTCGCCTCAGGGTGAGGGCAGGCTCGTGTGGAGCGAGGGGCACTCGGATTACGTGGCGGTGTGGCCGCTCACGGCCTCTGACGGCACCGTTAAAGGGGTTCTGATCTACGACGTTCCCCGCGACGAGCTCGGGGACACGCTGGCCTACCTGCGCTACGGTATCCTCGGGGCCATACTGACGAGCATCCTTCTGGCCGGGGGGGCGAGCGTGCTCCTCACGCGCCAGGTCACGCGGCCCCTTTCGGAGACCCGCGACGCGGCCATTAGGGTCGCCTCGGGAGATTACGCGGCCACCGTGCCGGTCAAGAGCAGGGACGAGCTCGGCGAGGTGGCCCGCACGTTCAACTACATGGCCGAGGAGATAGAGCACTACGTCGGAGAGATACAGGAGCAAAAAAGCCGCCTGGAGGCCGTCCTGCAGGCCTCTCCCGAGGCCGTCGTCGCCACGGACCCCGACGAGCGCGTCACTATGGTCAACCCGGCGGCGGCCAGGATGCTGGGCATCCTGGCCTCTGACAGGGGACGTACCTTGGAGGAGATAAAAATTCCTGGCGGCGTCCTCAAGTGCGTGCGCGAGGCGTCCGTAAACGGGGTCGCGGTAAGGGAGGTCGAGCTTGGGGAGAAGGCCTACTGGGCCTACGCCGCCCAGATGGACCGTGGCGAGAACGCAGCACACAACGGCGGGAACGCCGGCATTATATTGGCCGTCAGGGACATAACCGAGCACCGTTCGCTGGAGAAGGCCAAAATGGCCTTCGTCTCAGACTTCTCGCACGAGCTCAGGACCCCCCTGACCACCATCCAGAGCGCAGTCGGTTTGCTCGAGAGGGCGCGCGACCGGCTCGACCCGCTTGAGCACCGCGCGCTCGAGCTGGCCGACCAGGAGCTCGGGCGCATAAGGGGGATGGTCGAGGAGCTCTTGACCCTCGCCCAGATGGACTCCTGGCAGTACCAGCTCGAGGTGGGGCCGGCGAACCTCAGCACCGTTATCCAGACCGCCATAGAGTCCGTGGAGGCCAAGGCCGAGAGGTTCGGCATCGGGATACATTTTGCTGACGCCGGCGAACACCGCTGCGTCTGCGACGTGCGGAAGCTCTACCAGGTATTCCTCAACCTGCTCGACAACGCCATCAAGTACTCAGACCCGGACGCCAGGGTAGACATAAAGATAGACGAGGACGCCACCTCGCTGACCGTGCGCATCAAGGACACGGGCCTGGGAATACCGAAAGATGACCTGAACCAGCTCTTCGAGCGTTTCTACAGGGTGGACAAGGACCGCTCCCGCGCGAGCGGGGGGAGCGGGCTGGGGCTCGCCATAAGCAAGCAGATAGTGGAGATGCACGGCGGCAGCATCTCCGTCGAGAGCGAGGTTGGCGTGGGCTCCGTCTTTGAGGTCAACCTCCCGAAGGCGTTCCTCTCCCGCTCCGCGAGCCAGGCCCTGTAGGATGGCAAAGCCGGGCCTGTTCGTAACCCTCCTGGCAGCGGCCGTGCTCATGACAGGATGCGCCCACACCGAGGAATCCTCCATCGAGCCTCTCGCCCCGGCGGGAAGGGTGGACCCCGGGCTGGGTCCAGGCACGCGGGCCCTCAGCTCGGGACCGGGGTACAAGGGTTCGCCGAGCTGGAACCCGGACGGGGACAGGATCGCGTTCACGGTAGACGGCTACGTGGTGGACAGGCCAACGACCTCGGGTGAGCCGAGACGCCGGACCACGCGGGATTTCGTTGCCACGGACACCGAGTGGACCTCGGACGACACCCTGATGATGCTCGGCACGCCCCCGGCGTCCCCCCCGGGACGAAAGCCAGCGAGTTCCCTGTACAGGGCGAACGCCGGGGAGGACGCGCTGGCGCTGGAGAGGGTAGCGAAGGGTGTATCGGCCATGAGCTCGGGTGCGGAGGATTTGATCTTCGCCCTGGAGAGCGGTACCCACGAGAGCAGGCTCGCCCTGACGCGCGGCAGCGGGAAGGTCTATAGGCTCTACGCCGACAGCCCCATCGAAGGCCGCGTCGCTGCCCTCTCCCTGTCGAAACGGGACCCCGACGGCGAAGAGGCCGTTTTGGCGGTGTATCCTCCCGGGGGCCCCCGGACCTCCGAGTTGCGTACCTTCGACCTCCGGAAGGGGACGGGGCGGGAGGTAACGCGGTTGGACGGAGACCAGGAGATCCTCGGCACGCCCCAGTGGACTCAGCAGGGCCTCTATTTCGTGGCCGGGAAACAGACCACGTCCGTGGACGCCGACGGCTCGGAACCGCTCTACGACCTCTACCGTGTGCCGGCGGAGGGCGGCGCGCCCGAACCCGCACCCGATGTTGGAGAGGACTTCGTCGCCTCGAGCATCCGTGTCTCTCCCGACGGCAAGCGGCTGGCCGTCATCGGTCGCCTCAACCCGAAGTCGCCGACCAACCTCTACGTGCTCGACCCCGCCGCGCACAAGCTCAAGGCCGTAACGACCAACGAGGACATGGAGATAAAGACCGGCCCCGACGACCTGGCATGGTCTCCAGACGGCAAGAACGTCGCCATCATCGCCCGCGGCACCCCCTCCACGGAACCCGAGGTGCGCGCAGAACCCGCCGACAGGCTCCTCAGAGACTTCTACAACCTCTACGAGATACCGATCCCCGAGAACACCCCGCGGTGAGGGACGTGGCGTTCTGGCTCTCCGGCGCAGCCCTGGCCTTCTTCCTCACGGCGGGGGCTTTCCTGCTCCTGGCGACCCTCGCCACCATCCCCTCAGAGAAAAGCCTGGCGCCGGACCCGCCCGAGGCTGGGTCCGGCGCCGCCGTGGAGCTGGCGCTGGACACAGAACAGCTCGCGTCGCTCAGGCCGCGGCCTGAGCAAAGCCTCGACCTCGTGTTGAAGAACGAGGGTAACAGGCCTTTATCTGACGTGAACGTGACCTTGAGCGTCTCCTCCGAGAACACCGCCCTTCCAAACTCTCGCTACTACCGCCAGACGGTCGAGAAGGTACCGGCCGGCGGGACGGCCGACGTCCGTTTCGGATTCGACCTCTCGGAACCCGAGCAGCGCGTCACGGGACGACCAGCCTCAGAGCCGGCACGCAAGATCCTGGAGATCAAAGCCACCACCCCCGAGGGCATCTCGACGGTGCAAACGGTGATCCTGCCGTCTTGACGGCATTCCAGCACTTCAGCCGATCAGCATTTCAGGTTTCGTTTGCTAAAGCATGTGCCGACGGCTGATACCTAGTCCGTCTGGGGCGGTCGCGCTTTCCGGCTGCTTGCACACGCCGGGTCCTCTCATCCGTCATTCCCGCGAAAGCAGGAATCCACGAGGAGCGCAAGACGTGCGCCCTTGCGCGGAGTGTAACCGTTCACCTGGATCCGGTATTAGAGGCCGATGGCCCACATTGTACAAGGCTCATGTACGGCGGCCTGAAAGTCAGTCGAGGAAGCTCAATGCTTCGGCAACCCGCGCTTGTCAGGTCATTGCTCTTGCTGACTTGCTGGCCGGCTGCAGTGCTGAAATGCTGAAGTGCTGGTCTTCTCGCCGGCCGAGCGAGCCAGCGTGCCGGGTACGGGAGATTGGATGCTGGGCAGCTTTACGCGTCCGACGAGCGCTCGCGCGAGTTGCCCCACTTCGACGGCGCTTTTTAGGTCGATGTGGGCCAGCGTGTAGTAGCTGCCCCGGTACGGGGCGCGGTGCAAGGGCTGCCAGCCGCTCTCGAGCAGAAACGAGGTGGGGACGTGGTTGGACACCCCGCGGTCGCTGGCGATCGCCTGCACCCTCCCGATGCCCCGCTGCCTGAGGTCCCTGAGCATCCTCACCAGAAGGCGCCGGCGCGTGCGCGTGTCTCCCCCGGCGTAGGCGAGCAGCGCGGCCTCCTCGTCGACCGCGAGGGGGTAACGGGCCGCGCTCGCCAGATGCTCCGGCGGCGCGTAGATTACGAACCCCTGAACCTCACCGCCGCGCCTGACGGCGAAACCGGCCGTCCCCCAGCGGTCGTTCAGCTCGTGGAACCACCCTTCGGCGGAGTAGCCGTCGTCGGTCCAGTAAGAAATGACGGCTTCGAGATTGGGAACCTCGACCGCGTCTTCGGCCGAGATCTCGCCTACCGTGGACACGAAGGAGGTGGGCTTCATCGCTCCCGGCCCGGTTCGTCGTGCCTCCTGAGCCGCTCCCTGGTCTCCCTGACCTTCCTGCGGAGCTCCTCGGATCTCTCCACATCGGCGATCTCCTCGACGCCATCCACCACGTCTTTGGACACGTCCCTGAGGCGGGGCCTAGGCGTCTCGGTTTCCTCCTCGGGGGGAGGCGAGCCGCCCAAGTTGGCGACGTCAGGGCGCGGCTTACGGGACCCTTCGCGGGCTTCGGCCAGGCGGTCCCTCATCTGCTCCTGGGCGCCGAAGTACGTCTCGCGGCCTCTCTCGCGGGCCTCACCCGCCCTGTTGGCGAGCGAGCCGCGAAGCTCCTTGCCACTTCGGGGGGCCAGCAGTATGCCCACCAGGGCTCCCACCGCGCCGCCGAGCACGAAGGTCCTCAGTCGCTGCTTGTCCAGCACCTCTGTCTCCTTGTGGGCCTTTCGGGTTATTCTAACCGCTTTTCGCGCGGGTGAAGGGGATCCCCTGCCTCGGCGTGCCCGCGTCGAGCAGCATCGCCGGGGCCCGCCGGCCGGCTTCCTCGGCTATCCCCGAGACCCTGTTGGCCACGATCTCCACGGCCGCGTCGGAAGTGTTCTCTATGGAGAGGTTCTCGACCGCCTGCACGCCGGCCCTGGCCGCGCTCTCGAGTATGTAGTCGTGGATCTGTCGTATCTCCCGGAAGTACGAGATGTACGACTCGGCCGGACGTCGCATCGCCGTCCCCAGGGCCCTGATGTAGAAGCGCGCGCGGTGCACGTGCTCGTCCGAGAGGTAGACGACAAACGCGCAAACGTTCGGGTGGTCGCGGTAGCGGCTGAGGATGATTTCGGGCACCAGGTGGACTCCCTCGACGACGAGGTTCGTCCCCTCTTTGAGTCCCCTGTCCACGATGGCCTCGACCCCGACTGCTACCTGGGATGCCTGCTGCCTGAACCCGTAGAGAACCATCTCGTCCTCCTCGACCGGCACCCTCAAGTCCTCCCGCTTTATCTCGTAGGAGCTCTTGTGGAGCAGGGGGAGGAGGTCGGGGCTTATGGCGCGCCTGAGTACCTCCCTGATGGAGTCCGTGCCGACCACGCTCTGGATGTTCAGGCGCCTGGCAACGTCCGCCGCCAGCGTGCTCGTACCGACCCCCGTCGCCCCGCCGATAAGGACCACTATGGGCTCGGTCGACTCCCTGAGGAGGCGCCACTTGTCCAGCCTGCCGACCACGAGGGCGTCCTTCGTGATCAGCTTGTTCCTGACGCGGGCGAGGACCTCTTCTTCCTCGACCGTGTAGAGCTGCTCGGCCAGGAGCTCGGCGCGGACCTCGCTCGCTATCTGGTGCGCCAGCTCCGGGCGCGCCCCGGCCTGGGCCAGCGTCTGGGCCAGGATCCCCCGGGAGAACGGCGTCTCCCTCCCCCCCTTGACGATCGTGATCTCCCGCTCTTCCATTGCACCCTCCTGGAGCGCCGACGAACCCTAATCACCGAGGATGCGGAGGCCCCCGTACTTCCTCCCCCGCCTCTTCTTGATGCGGTTGAAGAAGAATAGCAGAAAGCCAACCAGCAGAAGCGGCAGGAAGGGCAGGAAGAGCCCGACCAGCCCGCCGAGAACCGCCACCACGTCCTCGATGGCACTCAAAAAAACCGTCGAGACGCCCGCCGAGTCGGCATTGGAAGGGGGACGCAAAAGGACCTTGAGCACGGCGACCACGGCGGCTATGCCCCCGCCGACGACGAGGCCGGGCACGGCCCTCCCGTCGAGTAGCGCCCCAGGCTCGAACATCGTCTCGAACAGGGCCGCGCCCGCCAGTGCCCTGACCACGACCATAGCGTAGCCGAACCCCCGGTCGGGGGCCCTGACCTTGTCGAGCAAGATCTCGACGACCGCCAGCCCGGAGAACACCCCGACCACGGTCCAATCACTCGGCAAACCCAGAAGATCCGGCGGCACGATGAACCCGAATTGGGCAAACAGGGCGTACAGCGCGAGCGGCACGAAGGCCCTCACCCCCGCGACGGACGCGAGGCCCACGCCAAGACCGAACCAGATAAGCGTCTCCACGGCCAGCATTATAGCGCGGACCGGGTGGGTCTCAATCGATGCCGGAAATCCCCCTGCATCGCGGTCCGGTCGAATCGGGCCTGTGCTCTGAGCTATACTCGCTTGACTCTTTGACGTGGTGCTCTTAACAGTTCGGGGGACGCATGGCGCAGACCGTGACGATGGACATGGTAGTGGCCTTCTGCAAGCGCAGGGGGTTCGTGTACCAGAGCTCGGAGATCTACGGCGGCATCCGCTCCTCTTACGACTACGGGCCTCTTGGCGTCGAGATGAAGCGGAACATCAAAGAGGAGTGGTGGCGCCGCATGGTCCACATGCGCGAGGACATGGTCGGCCTCGACTCAGCAATCATCATGCACCCTAAAGTGTGGGAGGCATCGGGGCACACGGCGACCTTCAACGACATGCTCGTCGAGAGCCGCACCAGCAAGCGCCGCTACAGGGCCGACCACCTGATCGAGGACGCCACCGGCATAGACGCCGAGGGCCTGAGCCCCGAGGAGCTGACCGCGATCATAGCGGAGGATGATCGCATCAAAGACCCCGTTGACGGCGGCCGCGACTTCGCACCCGTCAGGCCCTTCAACCTGATGTTCGAGACCTACATGGGGCCCGTCAAGAGTCCCGAGAACCTCGCCTATCTGCGTCCCGAGACGGCGCAGGGGATCTTCGTCAACTTCAAGAACGTGCTCCAGACCAGCAGGGTCAAGGTGCCGTTTGGGATAGCGCAGCAGGGCAAGTCTTTCAGGAACGAGATCACCCCCGGCAACTTCATCTTCCGCACCCGCGAGTTCGAGCAGATGGAGATGGAGTACTTTGTCGAACCCGGCACCGACGAGGGGTGGCACGAGTACTGGATCGAAGAACGCTTCAACTGGTACCTCGGCCTCGGCCTGAAAGAAGAGAACCTCCGCCGCTACGAGCACCCGAAAGAGAAGCTCTCCCACTACTCCAAACGCACCGTGGACATCGAGTACGACTACGCCTCCGTCGGCTGGTCCGAGTTAGAAGGGATAGCCAACCGCACGGACTACGACCTCAAGCAACACGCCGAGTACTCAGGCGAGAACCTCGAGTACTTCGACCAGGCGAGCAACAATCGCTACGTTCCCTACGTCATCGAGCCCGCGGTCGGCCCAGACAGGATCATGCTCGCCTTCCTCGTTGACGCCTACACCGAAGAGGAGGTAAACGGCGAAGAGCGCACCGTGCTCAAGCTGCACCCGCGCATCGCCCCGACCAAGGCCGCCGTCTTCCCGCTCTCCAAGAAGGAGCCCGTCTCGACCATAGCCCGCGAGCTCTACGACGACCTCAAGGGCGACTACCGCCTCTTCTACGACGACTCCGGCTCCATCGGCCGCCGCTACCGTCGCCAGGACGAAGCGGGCACCCCCTTCTGCGTCACCGTCGACTTCGACACCATCGACGACAAAAAAGTAACCATCCGCGACCGTGACACCCTGGAGCAGGAACGCGTCCCCATCGAGGCGGTGCGCGACCGTTTGAAAGCTCTGATCTCGGGTTAGAGCCGTTTGCGAAGAGTGTTCACCTTCTTCGCAAGCTATCGGCCATCAGCTTTCAGCAAGAACATAAAGCTGATGGCCGACCGCTGATAGCTGAATGCGCGAGTCGCAGAGGGTTATTGTGACCCTCTGCGACTGACTCGCTTCAAGTTACTCCTCCGGTATCTCGTCGTAGACCATCGCCAGGTCCATTCCCTGGGCGCGACGGAGCAGGCGGAAGCCGACGTACATCGCGAGCGCGATGGCGTAAAGGATCAGCATGTAGATCAGGGACTGCCCGTTGTTGACGCCGTAGAGGGCGTTGAATAACCACTGGTAGATGCAGAAAACCAGGAACACCCCGAAGGCGACGGAGACGGCCGTGATGAGGGGAACGCCAAGGATACGGTAGCGGGCTATCGGGGAGGCGTTGTAGATGTCGGGCTTGAGCCACGGCATCAGCGCCGCCGAGACCGTCGAGCCGAGGAAGGTGATCGCGATGACGAGCACCGCATCGAGCACGTACGTAGCGAAGTTCTCCCCGAAGGCGTACGCGTAGCTAACCGGGATGGACGGTATGAGCATCAGGAGCAGCGCCGCGTAGGGGACGCCGTTGTTGGAGGTGCGGGAGACCCATTCTGGGAGCACCCGGTCGAAGGCGGTCGCGAAAACGACGCGCGTAGATGACAAGAACACGGACCCCGTCCACCCGAAGAACCAGAGGGACAACACGGCCACAAGGATGATCTGCAACACGGGGTTGCCCAGAAGCATCGCGACGAGCAGCCCCGGGTACGGCCACGCGGACACCGGTCCTACCCCGTTCCAGAAGTCCACGTTGGCCGCGTAGTAGAAGTCCCATCCGAAGGTCTTGGCAAACAGCAGGAGCAGTATCACGGCGAAGATGGAGGTGAAGATCAGAGCCCCCGCCATAGCGTAGATGTTCTTGCGGAAGTCCGAGGCGCCCCTGACCTCGCCGTAGAGCGTCGCGCCCCAGTTGGAGTACAGGTTGAAGAAGGCGAGGAACGGGATCAAAAGCAGCGTCGGATAGAAGGCGTTGCCCGTCGGGAGACCGCCGGCCTTCTCGCCGGCCTGGATGGTCGCCTGGTAGGCGTTGCCGCTCGCGCCGAAGAGGTCCTGCGCGCCCGAGTTATAGGCCGAGACGAAGTCGGATTTCGAGCTGAAGAGAAGGATCACGATCATCACCGCGAGCCCCACGAGCCCGCCGTAGAAGCAGAACTTCTGGATGCGGGCGTAGGCCCTCATCCCGAGCGAGACGTAGAGCGAGGCCACGATCGCGACGATCATGGACGCCGTGAAGAGCCCCGAAGCCCCTGAAAAGAACGCGACCGTCCCGTCCAGCCCCAGGAGCGCGGCCAAGGGCACGAAGACCTCCTTGTTTAGGAGGTCCGCGTAGATGGGAACCCAGTGCCACAGGATGAACCACCAGCCCGTCACCGCGAGCACGAAGCCGACACCGCCTCCGAGCACGCGGCTCGTCCACACGTAGTCGCCGCCCGCTCTCGGCATCACCGCTATGAGGGAGGCGTAGGTTACGGTCTGGAAGACGAGGTAGAGGCCGGCCAGGATGATCGCCAGTATCAGCGAGCCGTCCGGGACGAACGGGGCGTAAGAGAAGGCCAGAAGTCCGAGCGTGATCAGGTTGATCGAGAACGCCGCGTAGATGAAGCCGTCCCACACCGACCAGCCCCGCAAGAGCCCGGTGGCTTTGCGCTGGAAGAGATCGTCCGACCCCGCCGCTGCATTGTCCGCCATCTAACTACCTTTCTATCCGCTGGTGAGTACGAACCGCTTGACCTTTTTGCCGCCATCGAGGTTGACCACGGCGCCGAGCAACTGCCCCTGCTCGTAGGAGCTGCCAGGGTTGATGCACAGCGTGTTCCCGATGCGGGTGTTCCCCTTGGCCTCGTGGATGTGCCCGTGCAACGACAGGGTAGGCTGTCCCTCTTCTATGGCCTCCCTGACGGCCTTGGAGCCGGCGGGCACGAGCGAGCGTCCGCCGTGCTTGGGGCGCATGTTCTCGTCTATCTCGGGGGCGTCGTCGAGGCCGGAACCGTAGGGCGGGCAGTGGAAGTTGTAGATCGTCTTCTCCGGGGGCGCCGTCACCTGCGAGGTCATCTTCCGCAGCCGCTCGGCGAGGTCGTCCTCGTCCTCTTCGCGATACGTGTCCCAGGGCGTGCGGTTCGACCACCCGGTCGAGACCATCTGGAAGTCGCCGAACTCGACCACTTTGCCCTCAGCCAGCCGCACGCGCTTGGCGTTGGAGATTATCTCATCGACCTCGAACTGGTCGTCGTTGCCGGGGGACACAAAGCAATCTATGCCCGTCCCGTCTAGCTTCTCGTCGGCCATCCGCATCCAGCGCTCGACGGTGCCGAGCATCTCCTTGTGGAAGAGCTTGTCCCTGAGCTCCTCGGAGGCGGAGAGCTCGGACATCTGGTCGGGGTCGGTGCGGAAGGGGTAGTAGCCGCGCCGCATGACCGACTCCTCGAACTCTTTGACCTCGTCCTCGCTCTCGAACTCCCGCCGGTTCTCAAGCAGCGTTGCGTGCCAGCGGCCCTTGCCTTCCTCGACTATGGGGACGAGCGCCTTGCCCGTCATGTCGCCACCAAGGATCATCACGTTCGCCTCATAGTGCTTGCCCGAGTTCAAGAACTTGCGCCAGCAGGTCTCCGAGCCGTGGATGTCCGTGGCGAAGAAGATCCTGGTATCGGGTTCTCGTGAAAAGAGCTTAGAGATCATGGTCCTCCTTCAACCTCCTCAGGTAGGTCGTACCAGCGTTTGTGATCGCCTATCTTCGCCCGCGCCTTCCACTCCCTTGATAGCCACGCCCCTGACAAACGGAGCGCCAGGTCCTGGCGGTCGGCCTCCTCGACCATGTCGGCTCATATGCCGCTACTGGCGCCGCTTTCTTC
>JBKPOM010000182.1:0-4798 GCA_046733115.1 Actinomycetota bacterium
GATGAGCAGCGTCAGGGCCGCGACCATAAGCGCGTGCGCCACGTTGCTTTTTAGCCCGAATAGGTAGGTGAAGGACACCGTAATCACCCCGCCGACCACGAGGACTACCCACAGCAGATCGGGTATGCCCTCCCTGACCTCCAGCAGCCGTAACCTCCTGGCGTCGGCCGCCCCGAGCACGCCGGATGCCAGGCCAAGGCTAGCCTCCTTTATCTCGCCAAGGTCGCGCGAAGGTGAGTAAGCCCTGAGCTGTACCTCCTTGCGGGCGGGCCCCAGGATGAACTCCCCCGCCCGGGAGGCGCCGCCGCCGACGGCTATCACCTCCGGGTTGAAGATGTTCACGAACCCCGCAAGACCGATACCCAACCACCGCCCGATCTCTTCCAGCACCGAGATGGACGCCTCATCGCCTTCCTGGGCGAGCCTGGTGACGTCCTCCCCGAGCACCTCCCTCTCGACGGCGAGCCGCCCCAACGCCGAGCGCGGCTGGTCGTTGGCGACCTCGCGAGCGCAGCGCCGGATGGCGGTGCCGGAGGCTAGCGCCTCGAGGTCGCCGCCGCATGGCCCCGTGGGATCGAGGGTGACGTGCCCCAACTCCCCGCCAGCTCCCTGGGCACCCCTCAGGAGCATCCCGTGCGTGATGACCCCACCCCCCCCCCCGGTCCCTAGAGTCATGCAGACCTGGTGGTCGACGTCCTTGCCGGCCCCGAAGCGGAAATCGCCCCAGGCCGCCGCGTTGGCGTCGTTCTCCACCGTTACCCTCAGGCCGGTCCTACCGCCCATCTCCTCGTCCAGGCGGATGTTCTCTATCTCGTGCAGGTTGGGCGCGAAGACGACCTTGTTCTCGGCAGCCAAGATAAGACCTGGAACGGGCACGCACACCCCGCCCACCTCGAAGCCGTCTTTCACCTCCGTGATGGCCCTGGAGATCGTATCTATCAACCGGTTCGGCGGGACGGCCTGGGTCGGGTACCTCACCTCGTTCAGGATCTTGCCCTCCGGGGAAACCACCGGGGCGGCGATCTTGGTCCCGCCCACGTCAACCCCTATGGCGTTCATCCCTTACCTCCTTGCTTCCCTCCGGAGCTCCTGCTCCGTCCTTCCCAAGTTACCCCTCGATGGAGGCTTCCCGCCACGCTCGGCGCTCCGTCATCGTATGCTCCCCTGCTCCAGGCGACCTCCGGCCAGCGCGGCGAGGGAGACGTCGTCGAGGGTGGTCACGACCAGATCCGCGTTCGCGCCGGCCGTGCGCTTCGCCTACTAGAGGCGACCGTGTAGGGAGGCCTCTAGTCCTCCTGATCAAGGGCGAGATAGAGCTGCAGCATCACGTAGAGGGCCACACCAGCGCGGGTCAGCAGCCAAGAGCCAGCCTCGAGAGGACTCGCGCCGCAGGACGGTAGCGAGGATTCCCAGCCTCAAGGCCGCGTCCCGAGCCCCTAGCCCACGAGCAAGGCCCGAAGCGATTGGTCCGGATGCTCCGTCGTGCGCCCTCCAGATCCGTAGCAAGGGGGAAGGAGCCAACAGAAAACTCGCGCCAAACACGAACCGTCCGCCTCCCACCAATGCCCTTGCCTTCTGCTTGAGCACGCCCACAAATATACAATACCAACCGCGGGGACGAAATATGCGTGCTCGAGCGGCCCACCGAGCCAAGAAGGGTGGCGCCCGAGCCTGAAAGCTCTACCAACCTGCTAAGAACACAGAGGTTGTTGACGAAGAAAGACCATAGCGCGAAGAATAGGTTATGGTATGAATAGAGGAGAGAGTAGGAGAAGTGAAAATTCTAATCATAGGCGCGACGGGCGGCACGGGGCGGATCTTGTTAGAAAAGGCGCTGGAGCAGGGCCACGAAGTGCCGGCCTTAGCGCGCAACCCCTCTGCTGTTGCACCTCGAGACTACCGTCCTCGCGTGCTGGAAGGGAACACGCTGGATCCGGACGCGGTGGAGGCTGCAGTGTCGGAACAGGACGCCCCGTGCTATCGGCTTGGGCACGCGCAGCACGAAGCCCACGACCCCTTTCTCGGCCGGTACTGCAAACAGGTTAGGTCCTGGGGCGAACGCGATGACGCGGAGGCGGCGTGGAGGGGAGGCGCGCCCTCGGTCACCAGCAACATTAGCATCGAACCTCTTTAACGGCGGGGAGATAGATCGGAGGAGCACCGATGGGAAGCAGACCCCTTAAAGCGGCGCCGGTTGTCGGATTGGCCCCGCTAGCTCTGCTGGCATACAACAGGCTAAAACGTCCTGCCCCGCTCGGCGTT
Source organism: Actinomycetota bacterium (assembly GCA_046733115.1). Lineage (GTDB taxonomy): Bacteria > Actinomycetota > Rubrobacteria > Rubrobacterales > Rubrobacteraceae > Rubrobacter_D. The sequence continues at coordinate 2,263 of JBKPOM010000182.1, forward strand.
GCCTACTCCGAGGCCCCGACTAAGGTTCTCGTGGTGGGCGGAGGATTCGGGGGCTTGGCGGCTGCCGAGGGGCTGGCCTGGGCGCTCTCCGGGAGCCAGGAGGTGGGCGTGGGCTTGCTGGACCGGCACAACTACACCACCTTCTGGCCGATGGTCCCGTCGGCCATCTCCGGCAACATCGAGGTGCGCCACGCTGCCTACCCGCTACGGCGCGTACTCCGCCCCGTGGGGGTGGAGTTCCTCCAGGCCGAGGTCGAGGGGGTAGACTTCGAGAACCGAAACGTCCGCACTGACGGCGGTGACTTCCCTTACGACTACCTGATACTGGCCCCGGGGAGCCGCACGGCCTTCTTCAGCTCCGGTGCCGATGAGCATGCCTTCGACCTCAAAAAAGGGTTGATCAAGGCCGTGGCGGTGCGCAATCACGTGCTGGACTGCTTCGAGGAGGCCGAGAGGTTGCGGGGCGAGCACGGCGACGACCTTCTTACGTTCGTGTTCGTCGGCGGCGGGACCACCGGGGTGGAGGGAATCTCCGACACCCACGACCTCATCTTCGGCGTCCTCGAAGAGGACTACTCCAACGTCGACTTCGACAGGGTACGCCTCGTGCTGGTGAACGCAGACGAGACGATCCTCAAGGGGGTGGACCCCTCGCTCGCCCACGCCGCCTCCCTCAGGCTCGCCTCCCAGCGGGTTGAGGTCTTAAACAATGCGCGAGCAGAAGAGGTCCGTCCCGACGCCGTCACCCTCTCAGAAGGCCGCACCATCCCCACGCGCACCACGGTGTGGACCGCGGGAATCGAGCCTGCTTCCCCGGTCGGGGGCCTCGACGTGCCGAAGGACCGCCGCGGACACATACTCGTGGACGAGTTCCTGCGCGTGAAAGACCGTCCCGGCGTGTACGCCGTCGGCGACTGCGTCAGCGTGGATTACGACGGTCCACACGTTCCGGCCCTCGCCCAGGCTGCCGAGCAGGAGGGCAAGAGGGCCGCCCTCAACCTCGCCGCGCAGATCCAAGGCAGGGAACCGGAGCCCTTCCGCTACCGCTCGCTCGGCCAGCTTGTGGACCTCGGGGAGGGCAGCGCGCTGGTCAATATCCTGGGCGTCAAGTTCAGCGGCTTGCTCGGGGCGCTCGTCTGGAGGGGCGTCTACCTCTACGAGCTGGGCCACAACCTCAACCGCGTACAGGTGCTCTTCGATTGGATCACGGACCTCTTCTTCCGGCCCAACACCTCAAAGCTCTTTGAGGGCAGCGAGACGATTACGAGGAAAGGAAGCTCGTGAGTTCGACCAGAGCAAGCGGGACGAGGAAGCTTGAACGTCTTCTTTGATGTGTTGAACACGCTTGCTGGCCGAGAAGGACATCCCACGCCCCCACGCCCGCGAGGTCTTTTGTAAGCTCAAGGCGATCGGCCTCGAGAGCGCCGAAGTGCCGGTCAGCCTCCCCCTTCAGAGCGCGGAGCCGCCTACTGTTCGCCGGACTGCCTGAGAAGATAGGCGTTCCCGGAGGTTCATCCAGATTTCATCGCGAATTCGTCACCCCTTGTTTCGATTTAGCAAGCCGTGGGGCGAAAGGACACTAGCCGTGAAGAGTACTTTGTCAATGATAGCGCAAATTGCGTCTATTCTGGGAGTTCTGGGCGTTGTGGTCGCTGCCCTATCTTTGATTGAGGGGTTGCGCCGTTATCACAGGGCTAGACGGAACGAGTACATTTCCACATTACGCAAAGCTTCAAGGTGGACTTCGCCCTCGACGGCCCGATTCCCTGGAAGGTCGAAAAGTGCCTGCGCGCTGGAACGGTCCACCTCGGTGGGACGCTGGAGGAGATAGTCGCGGGAGAAGCCGCCGTCTGGCGCGGCGAGCACCCCGAGCGCCCGTTCGTGCTCTTGGCGGAGCAGAGCCTCTTCGACCCGACGCGCCCCGGAAGGAAAGCACACCGTCTGGGCCTACTGCCACGTACCCAACGGCTCAGAGGTCGACATGATCGGAACGATCGAGGCTCAGATAGAACGCTTCGTACCCGGCTTTAGAGACCACATCCTGGCCAAGAGCGCGATGGACTGCACCGACCTCGAACGGACCAACGCCAACCTCCTCGGCGGTGGCATCACCGGTGGCGCGATGGACCTCCGACAGCTCCTTGCCCGTCCTGCGCTCCGGATCAGCCCCTACTCGACCCCGGCGAAGGTCTCTACCTCTGCTCGGCTTCGACGCCGCCCGGCGGTGGGGTACACGGCATGTGTGGCTACTTCGCCGCCCACGCGGCCTGCGCTACCTGAACTAGGCTCTACAGGGGCTAGTCGCTCCTCCGGCGCGGTCGTCCGGGAAAAGAGGGTCCGCACTTTCTAGGCCGGCAGGTGAGGGATGCGGTCCCTCTTTTTCACCCAACCTCGTAGAGCTCGACTTTGTCCATTTGGTGAGGGGAAGAAGGGGTAGGGTACGATCATCGCCAGTCCGCCACAGAGAGGTGATGATGCGAACCCTACCAACCACGATGCTACACTTGCTCAACCCCTTCGTGCCACTGTTCTCAAG
>JBKPOM010000183.1:0-9435 GCA_046733115.1 Actinomycetota bacterium
GCGTAGCGCTTGACGGTAGAGAAACCAACGCCGAAGGTCTTGGCGACCTCGGCGGTGGGCATGCCCCGTTCTCTGGCCTCGACTATCTTCTTTCTCAGGTCCAACGAGTAGGCGTTCATAAGCGAATCGTGTCATACCGCCTAACTACGCTGCAAGGTGCTCTAGGGACCCGGCCAGGAGGATCCCCCCTCCGAGCACCAACAGCAGCAACGGCAGGCCAGATAGGTCTTCTCGGCTGGGCACGCTGCCGAAGGCGAAGCTCAAAGACAAGTACGCCCAGGCGGCGGCCAGCAGCGGGGCATCAGCCGGAAACCCGCCCATGAAGATCACCTTTACCACGATCCCGACCCATGGGTCGTCCACCCGCCGGATCGTGAGGGGCGTGAGCAGCGCGGTCACGAGCAGGAGCCCCAAAGGGTTCAGGAACACCGGGCGCACCCGATGATCGCCCTTATCGGGAGGGCACGCCGCTCGTGGCGGACGTAGCCCAGCACGAGTCGGCCGTCGGTTGATCTCTGCGGCGAGAAAGGCGCGAAACGGACGGCCTCCGTTCCGGTAATGAGGCACGCGAGGTAGTGGGCGCTCTCGTGGAGCACCACGCCAGGGAAGAGCAAGAGGTAGAAGGCCAACCGCCCCACGCCACCCCCGCTACCGGCGAAACCCATCAGGCGGCCCATGGCATAGGAACCAGTGGCGTAGAGGACGACCAGTTCCACGGCGAGCATGAGCGGCGCCCCCAGTACGGCTTCGGCGTCCACCACGCTCTCGACCACCTCATTTCCAAGGCCCGCCTCGGCTCGGATCCCACGGTCTTTGACCCGGAGGGTACACCACTTCCGACGGTTCGGTAACCGCCCCGTCTACTCTCGATCAGCACACCACCGGTGGTCAACAGAAGCGCGCGTCTGGTATCTTCAGATCTTCATGGGGGCATGGCCGGTCTGCACCACGTTGGGAGATAACTACTGTATCTAGGAGGTAGCCTGGCGGGTGTTTTCCAACGTCCGTCTCACCTTCTCCGGTGGTGCGTGCCACATGCGCCTGCCGCTAGGACGCCACGGAGGAGACCTGCCGACCGCAGACGGTGCTCTCGGGATAGGAGGGATTTGACATGAGTGACGGTAAGGGCGAGAGGGTCATCTCGACGCCCCTCAGGACGGGTATAGGGATGTTAGGCGGTATGGGCATAGCTGCCGTCTTCGAGAACCTGCTGAACTGAGTAGGAACCTCTTGGCGCAAGAGAAGACGAAGATCGTGACGTGGGATGATCCTATGGCCGGCGCGGTCGGCCGCCGGGGAGATGGGCGGCCTACCCTTCCTGCGGGCGATCCTCGCCGGCGAGCAGCCCCCGCCTCCCATAGCAGAGCTCATGGGCTTCAAGCCGCTTGAGGTAGATGAGGGCCGTGCCCTGTTCGTGTGCACGCCCGCCGAGTACCACTACGATCCGCTCGGTGTGGTGCACGGGGGCCTTGAGTGCACCCTCCTCGATTCGGTGATGGGTTGCGCCGTGCACACCATGCTTCCCGCCGGTATCGGGCACACCACGGTCGAGCTGAAGGTCAACTTTCTGCGTCCGATCACTTTGCAGACCAGGCGGCTTCTGTGCGAGGGCACCACCATCCACGTCGGCAGCCGCATCGCCACCGCCGAGGCGCGGCTCCTCGACACGAGCGGCAAGCTCTATGGCCACGCCACCACTACCTGCATGATCTTCCGCAATGTGGCACCCGAACGGTCAAAGCCTTCCGTTGGTGGGGGAGGAAGATGAGCGTGTACGGGTAGCCAGAAGGCGATCTCTAGAAGTCTCCTAGCCCCGCGGTACCCTTGTCGTGATGCAGCATAACCCGGGAGCCAATCCTTTAGAACACACGCCGGAGCCGGAGCTCCAGGATCAGTCAAAGCCATTTCAACGTTGGTTTGAGGAGCGGAGATTCTCCGGCGAGCGAGGAGATCTACTGCAAGCTCTAGGGGACCTTGAAATGGCTTCACGCGCGTACACTAATCGTCCCCGATTCATTCCGCTGGCCCTAAGGTATGGGGTCACGGCGGAATGATTGTTGGCGAACCCATGTTGGGTAGATAAGGTGTGTGAGAGTTCGAAGAGAGACACGCTCCACGGTGGCTGAAGTTGGCCTTGAATGCGGGATCGGGCTTGCTGTTAGCGTCCGGTTTCTTTGTAGGCGTGGTATTGAGGAGCGTACTGGTAGGCGTACTAGTGTTCGCCTTGGGAGCCATCCTCTTCGCCGTCCGCGGCTACCTGAACACCGGCGACAAGGTGGTGGCCGGAGCTTTGATCTTCGTCGCCCTGGTGGCCATAGGCATAGAGACCATCGTCTACTTCTTGGGACCATGACGGCTGTGCTGCTCTGGGTGGCCGCTCACCTATACCTTCGCGGCTACCAACACCTCCACACTAGTACGGGCGAGTGCCTTCCACGTTGCCTCTCCTAGCCATGCCCTCGTCTCCCCGAGGTAGGGCGCCCTCTTCGTGACCTCGTAGCTAGAGAAGACGACCAGCGCGAACGTTTCCTCCCCTTCGTCCGTGCTCTCCTCGGGCCAGTGCTCGATCCACACCAGGGGAGTAGGTAGTTCGTTGGTCCGGATTACCCGCGCGGTTATCGCCTCCGCGGAGTTGGTGATGGAGCCTTCGGGGTTGTTTGGTAGCTCCGAGCAGATCACCACCGGGAAGTCACTCGTCTCCTCTGGTAGGTAGATGCGTACGCGGCAGCGCGCGGAACGTCCTCCGGCGTCTTTGAAGGGGTGGATGTAGTCGCTGGCCAGGTGCGTCGGTGCTCTCGGCACAAGGATACACGCAGCATGAAGCGATCCACCCATTAGCCCCACATATCGAGGCGGACGAATCTCTACGATCCTTCAAAGCCTCCTTAAAGCTCGTTCAAGCCAGCGCATCGTCCTTCCCGTCCCTTCCTTACCCCGCCGACCTCCCGGGGCTTAAACTTGGTCTTTGCGTGCCTGCCGCGTGAGGGCCCTATACTCGGAGTCCGCATACCATAGGGTTATCGAAGGCTAGCCAGAAGGAGGCATAGGACGAAAGGACGAATCGGGAAGGGACTAGCGTTGGGCGCGTCGGCTGCGGGGGCGTCGTTGACTGCGCTAAGCGCGTGGGTCACCGCCCGGCGCATCACCGCTCCTGGCCCCCACGAGCGCAAGTTCGTAACGCCCTGGGAGCTCGGGGTTCCGCACGAAGAGGTGAGCTTCCGCACCGAGGACGGTCTTCTCCTGGGCGGCTGGTGGCTTCCTTCTCCGGAGGCAAAGAGGACGGTAATCGCGCTCCACGGCCACAGAGGAGCAAGGCACCACTGCGTGGGGATAGCCGCGGCTCTCTGGAGGACAGGAGCAAACGTGCTCCTCTTCGACCACCGCGGGCGGGGCTCGTCAGAGGGCGATTCCATCTCCCTAGGTCACTTCAAGACAGTAGATGTCTCCGCGGCCATAGGATACGCTCTCTCTAGGGTACCGAATGTCCCTCTAGGCTTGAGCGGCTACTCGATGGGAGGTGCAGTCTCCTTGATCAGCGCGGCCCGGGACAAGCGGGTGGGGGCAGTGGTGGCCGACTCACCCTTCGCCTCTGAGCAGGAGTTAGTGCGAGCGCTACTGAGGAAGCAGATAGGTCCTCTGCACGGACCTGTAGCCACCCTGTCGGAGCGCCTACTCCCCTACGACCCTGGAGAGGCGGAGCCCATCAAGGAGGTGGTTAATATAGCGACTCGCGCCACCTTGTTCATTCATGGCCTGCTTGACGAGACGTGTGATCCAGAGGATTCTGTGAGACTCTACAAGGCAGCTGGAGAACCCAAGGAACTGTGGTTGCTGGAGGAAGCGGGTCACTGCAACGCCTACTTCCTTGACCGCGAGACCTATTGCGAGGGAGTGGCCGTCTACTTCGAGGAGCATCTCTAGGTAGCCAGTAGTAGTGCAGAAACGTTCAAGAGGATTTAGAGGACTTTGTGGCTGTCGGGTCCTCTAAACGCCGCATCGAAGGGGAATCCGCGCATTGGGTTTAGGGGGATCTTGTTCGGCGTTGGATCTTCTAAACCCCTATATCGGGGGTGGAAGGCACTCTAAGGCGTGTTCCCAAGCCTGTTGGCGGGGGTGCGTTCTGACGCACGGACAGAAGGGAGTTGATCGACGGGCAGTGGAAGCGCGTGTGGCTGCTGTGGCAGGAACAGCCACACGCGCTACAAGAAACGGGCCGCCAAACTACCGAGCGATGCTAAGCCTCGCCTGCATCCAGCTCTGGCTTTGAGTAGGCGCGGACGCATCCAACTGGCCAAGACTACCCCGTAGCTCTTAACCAACCCCCGTGAGCGCACCGAGATGCGCGAGCGCCCCGAAGATGTCGGCAGTACCCCACCACTCCGCGACCTTCCTACCCTCGAATCGGGCGATGTGGTACGCCTCGAAGGCCACGGACTGGCCGGTTGGAGCAGCCCCCACGAACGGTCCCGCCTGGGTGCCACGCCAGGTGAGGCGACCGGCGACCGGGACCGGCAACCAGGTCGCCCTCGGCCAACACGTGTCCGACCGTCCCACGCAGGTCTGGGAAGCTGCGCCGGGCCGTGGCCATCCATTGCTTGAACTCGGCAAGGCCGGGCACTTGGCCCGGTACAGGGTTGTGGTCAACCATGTTAGCAGCGAAAAGGGCATCCATGGCGTCGAAGTCGCCCGCATTGACCGCCTCGATGATGCTGCGGTAGGCGGCCTTACGCTCCTCCGGGGGCATACACGACCCTCCCTCAACGCTTCAAGAACGAGCTGTGGGTTCTGCGCGGATCACAACATGACAATCTGGCCGGGCTAACCGGGGGTGATGGCCTCGAACCCAGTTTGCAGACACGCCTAGTGATCCACTCCCCCGCTACTAAGGAAGGGAGATTTCGCCGCCTATCGCCGTCTCCCTGGCCTCTCTCAAGACCTCTCGTAGCCCGCTGAGCACCCTCCCACTATGTCCCTCTGTCCCTCAAGCCCGCAAAGACGTCCCTAAAGACGTTCGCCCCCAATACCAATTCTCCGGTCACCACTCCGACGTGCTCGCTCACCGGCCAACCGTCTATGACGGTGGTGGTACTAACTATTATCTATGGCCTCCTCTCACGAGCTAGCTTCTGGCCTCTATTCGTGGGAAGAGTCTTACCCCGGATGATCCGTCTCGACGCACGCCATGATCTCGCCCGTACACTTCGAGAATCCGAGTCAGTTGGGAAGTTCGACTCCTGTGAGATTGGCCGGGATCACCTCGCCCTAAGCTGCAGGGATCCCAGCCTTACCCCCGCGCGGATCGTCAGGACCGGGGCGTTCCCACTCAAAGCACCCTCCGTCAAAACCCAGAGTGGTTTCGGCAATGACCCTCGCCGCCGTGGATGCGGGGATCTCGATCTCCACCCCGCTCAAGCCGGCCTCGACCTTCGCCTCGGCGTCTCGCGAGAGCGTGCCCCCGAAGTCGAGCTCGTATCCGGCAGCTCCTCTAGAGAGGCGCATCTCCGAGAAGTTGGCGTTGGCGAGGTTCTCTAACTCGATGCCCGCAGCCCCGCTCGAGACCTCGAGCAGCTCCATCGGATGGGGGTTGGGAGCGGAGAAATCGAGCTCGAACTTGCCCGCTCCTTGCCTGACCATCAGGCTGCTTACGGGCACACCACCAAGGTCCATCTCGAACTCGCTCGCGCCGGTATCGACGGCCAGCGCGAAAGCTCTTTTCTTGCCTATCGCAAGCTCGTAGCGGGGGACGCCGCCGAAGACGGCCGGGATGTGTTCGAAGGATGGCTCGGACTCGGTGATGCGAACAGTGCCCTCATCCTCGGCTATCGTGGGGGCTCGCTTGCCCGTCGGATCGTGGCAGATGCCAGTGATCCAGGCTTCTCCCTCGCCGGGTTCGGCTCTGAAGCGGCAGGCTCCCAGTGCGATTCGTAGGCCCAGATCTTCTGCTGCGGGGTAGTCGACGTCAATAGGCGCATCTGGCATGAGGATTTCCTTTCGTGTCCGCTTGTCCCACGGCGATCCCAGGTGCCGTCACTTCTCCAGCAGTTTAAACGGTCGAAGCAGGCCAGAGGAGGGCGAACTTCGATCTGGTTCTCGTAGCGGAGTGAGGACGGTGTGATCGTCTTCTGAGTCCCATCGCGAGCGGCGCGTTCGACATGCCCCTGACTAGATGGTCCCCGATTGCCCTGTCGACCCCGAGCCACTATACTCCCGAGCCTCCAAAGCCGTCTCAAACGTCTCTCTAGCCGAAGCGAAAGCTCTCGACAACCAACAGGGATCTACCAGATGATAAGCGCCCTCGAATCGGCTTGTAGGCACACCCGTGTCAGGACGGCTGGGATCTAGTTATCGACCCGGGTGCCGAACTCCTGCCTACCCGTCCCCGATCGGCTACTTCTCGTGGGTCGTAGATGGACCCGAGGGTTCCGCAGAGGAAATTGAGAAAATCTTCTAGAAAGCGTGATGCGGCGTCTTACTCCTAACCCGAATTAGTGGTTTGGCGCTTGTCTAAGCCTCTTTGGTGAAGGGTCCGCATAGGAACGCCGCGACTTAGTTCATGATTAAGAGCTCTATTCGCAGTGCAGATGATCCCGGGAGCAGCTCATGTCATTCTGCCGCGCCTAAGGAGAATAAGTCCGGAACTACAAAAAGCGCCGCTTACTTCGTAACCTTCCTCAAAGGGAGCTACCTCGAGGCGCAGCATCCGATAGATCTTGTTGCGCTCATGGGATGTGAGGCTTTCCAGGGCATCCGGCACTATCTCGGCCATCGACTTGAGCAGGGCCTCCCGGTTGTTCTCGAACTCCTCTATATGCACCTGGCACCTCATCAAGGCTTCGAGCTCTGCTTGGGCCAGCCTATGAGCCTCATCGAGTTGCTGTAGTTTGGATCCGAGCTTCTCTAGAGTCATTAACCCCGCGGCCTGCTGGTCTTGGTAGGCGTTCCTCTTACGTGCGCACTCTGCGATCTTCTGCTGCCACACCTTCGCCTCTTTGGCGACCTCTTGAGGAGCGGTTGACCTCTCTTGCTCTATTAGCGTTTCCATCCCTGCGCTAATCTTCTCGGGATCTTGGAGTAGATCGGAGATAAAGCCCCACACTGTGGACTCCGCGTCGACCGCCTTGAGGGATTTCTGGGTGCAGGTGCAGATCTTCCCAAGCTTCCTACGCCTCACACATGTGTAGTAGTGGTAGCCGGGCCCGTCCTCCGATCGAGAGGTTAGGGTCCCCATCCCCGAGCCGCACGGGCAGCGCAAGATGCCCCTGAGCTCCGAGCCTCGCGTCAAACCCTTCCTCTCGTAACCCTTACTGTTCTCTAGTGCGATTCTGGCCCTGTCCACGAGATCCCTTGACAAGCGCGCCGGTACGGGCACAGCTATCCATTCTTTCCTTGGACGCAGCTTTACGTGGTTGCGCTTCCTGTAGCGTCGCCCGCCTTTGCCCTCCGGCTCCGTAACGGTATGGACGCTAGTCTTCTTGCGGTTGAACCACTGTATACCGTATGCCTTTGTAGGATCGAGCCGAAATGCCACCTCTGGGGCAACCAAAGTCGCTATCTCCTCGAAGCTGTGAGGCCGGTAGACGTCGTTAGTTATCGGCCGCCGCAATACCCGATCGTCCCACAGAGGTCCACCTTTAGGAGCCGGTATCCCTTCGGTGTACAGGCGTGCCTGTACAGCCCTTACGGGGACACCCACTGCCACCAACCGGAATATCTTCTCCACCATAACCATCTCGGGCTCGTGGATGAGCAGACCATCCCTGGTTTCGTTGTAGCGGAAACCGTAGGTGGGCGTAGCCCCGCAGATTACGCGGCCCTCGCGAGCCTTCCTTAGCTTTCCCCGCCGTGTACGCTCTGCTATCTTCGCCTTCTCGTACTTCGCCAGTTGGTCAAGGATGCCGTCCGTAAGTTCGCCTTCTGGGCTGTCGTCCCCCCTATCGTTGAGGGCCCGGATCTTGGTCCCATGCTCCTCGAACTCCCGCCGGAGAAGGTAGTGGTACGCAGGCTCTCTGGCGAAGCGGTCCCTATCCTGTGCCAGCACTACCGAGACGCCACCGGCGGCTACCAAGTCCCTAACCCTGTCCATGCCCGACCTCTCAAGGTAAGCCCCGCTCTGGCCGGGGTCTGACACTCCTTCCAGGATCTCGTAGCCTTCTCTGGCGGCGTATTGTCGCAGCGCTTCTAGTTGCTGAGCGAGGGAGTAGCCGCTCCTTGCTTGCTCGTCTGTGGATACACGGGCATAGAGGATAGCCCGCTTAGGGCCATGGACGTTTCTGCTCTGCACTTCCTACTCTCCCTTCATCATCTCGCGGGGCGCTACGCCGAGCGCCTCTGCCAGCTTGCGGATGGTCCGGGGCTGAGCGTCTCTCTTGCCTGTCTCAAGCTGGCTTATCGAGTCGTGTGCTATGCCTGTGATCCCTGAGAGATCACGCTGAGAGAGAGCCCGCTCTCGCCTCAACTGCCTCAAACGTGCTCCGTCTACCTTAGTGAATCTGTGGCTCATGCTACCATTATACTACCAAAATACAAATTAAACAAGGCAACAGTCGTCCTTTGTGCACCATTGATCCCTACACACCTTTGCAGAGATGTGCTGGGCGATCCCCAATCCTCTTCTCTACACTCTCGCTATCAGTGGTTGCCACGGCGCTGTTTGCACCGCAAGCCCTAACGCCGTAACCAGGTCGTTGTGGGTGCTGACCTTGAACGCCCCATACCTATCGTTTGCATCTTCGGAGACCCTTATCTCGTACTCAAGAAGCTCCCGTGCAAGGCTCTGTGTCTCCTGGGTGTTTGGCAGGTGTATACGTCCGCCCTGCAAGAGCGTCTGAAGCCGGCTAACCAGCCACGCCTTGCCGAGTTTGACGCCGCTCCATCCCTCCTCCGTTCGCTTGTCTCCGTAGGTGAAGTAGACCGCTATGGGGTCAAGGCCGCAGCTGCTCATCTCATCCACCACAAGCTGCCCCACTCCGGTGGCATCGACGTAGATCGTGACTGACGAGGTTACGGTCCTCACCTCGTAGCCGCCCCATGGCAAAGGTTGCCTGAACTTGCGCTTGCGCTCCTTGACGTTCCCGACCACCTCGGTCAGGCGGTCGGCTACTTGTGGGTAGGGTGTGCCGAGCGGTAGGCCCTCCAGGTGCCTGCCCAGCCAGTGGTCCTCTTCGCGACCTTCTCTTGTGCGCCACTCGTGCTCAACTACGGCTACTGCGGTCAGGTCATACTTCTGACCGATGTCCACGCCTACTACAACGCCCAATCTTCTACGTCCTCTGAACGCGAGCGCTAGGACGGATCACGGGCCGGAGCGCACCCAGGCCGAGTGGCTCGGTGCGATGCGCTTGCTGGCCGAACAGATTCAGAAGCAGCAGCAGATCTCCCAGCAGATGATCCAGGAGCTGATGAACACCTACATACAGCTCCTTAATACCCCCGGTT
>JBKPOM010000184.1:0-9300 GCA_046733115.1 Actinomycetota bacterium
TGCCCAGATGACTTCTCAGGAACTCCAGCGCCGCGTTGCTCGTGTCCGAGTCGGCCTCTTGGGGGTCCATGGGCTTTTGAACTCCCTGGTCGTTGATGGCGGTCCAGCCCTCCTGGGGTCCGTTCCAGGCGTACCAGCGGTCCCAGCCCGGAGGGATGCCAGGTGCGGTGTAGTCGTTCAGGTACTTGCCGAACAGGCCGGTCCGGTACCCGGCGTCGTGCAACCAGGTGGCGATGGTGCTGTCCTGCAGCCCCTGGTCTCTGAACTTCTCCCACCCGCCCAAGGGGAGCTCGTTGCCGTAGATATGGGTGTTGTGGGCGTACTGCCCGCGCAGGATGGTGGCCCGGACCGGGCAGCACAAGGGGAAGGTGGAGGTCGTGTTTGGGAACTCGACGCCCTGGCTGGTGATGTTGTTCTCCATTGCCGGCATCATGTTTTTGGTGCCGCGGAACTAGTCGTCGGTGAGGACGAAGATTATGTTGGGCCGCTCGACCGTGGGGGCTATCGATCTTGCCGAATCGATTACCGTGACGAGCACCACGCTTGCCAGGAGCACCGCTGTGCCCACCGAAGCCACCAGCCGAACCGTCCTTCTCATTCGCTTGGGCCTTTCTCTGGTGTGGCAAACGAGGACGCTGTCGAGGGTAACCATTCCGTCACGGACTTATCGTATCCAATGATCGAGGCGCGCCATATCTCCCAGGTGCTAGCCAGTAGCGGGCTACGTGGAATGCCGTCAAAGCGCGGGTCCTGGTGTCCGTCTTCTACGAAGTCGGATGCATGAGCTCGGCGCGCAGGGGCGCTAGCGCCTATCCGAGTCCTCCTCGCCGCCGTCGCTATCCTCTTCGCCCCGCGCCTCCTTCCTGAACTCGCGCACCCCGGCCCCAAGGCCTTTGGCGAGCTCCGGGACGCGCTTGGACCCGAAGAGCAGCAGCACGATAACCACCACAATGATCAGATGGGTAGGCGATTCCAGTCCCGTGAACACAAGCCCTCGACCTCCGTTAATGCTCCGGTTCGCGCGCCGTTGCTGGCCGCCTAAGATTGTACAACGCCGGGACCCGAAATCGCCCGCGGGATCACCTCGCCCGCTCGGAGATCTCCAAGCGGGCGAAGCCGTGCAGATGAACCGGCAACCTCGCCTCGCGCAACCATACCGCTGCCTTCCCCGTCCCACAGGAAGAATGATTGACACCACTGTGACACTACCGGGAGCGCAATACGGTGCAACGCTGGGCAAGGCAGAGAAAGGAAACCGGCCTAAATACGCGAGATTTGCAAGCCCGTGCAAAGCCCTGCAACGGGTGATGGATCACTCGTAATGAGATGAGGTGAGCGGTTCGAGTCCGCTCCTCGGCTCTTTATTTCTCCTGAAAATCCTGCAAAAGCGAAGAGCCTTCGATGTTCGCATCGGGAGTCTTGTCAGCAGTATGTCAGCAGTAGGCTATACATGCCACCGGAGGTGCAGTGCGTCACGAGCGCACATAGTGCTGGGGATACACGCTCGGCGTGCGGTAGCTCTCGGAGACGCCAACCTCGCAGGCGCCGATGAAGGAGCGATATTGGCCGAGAGACGATCCTCACGGGTGCTTTGCCTCACTGTTCCCTAACGAATGGGCGGACGGGCGTAGTGGCCAACACGAGATCGAAGAGATTCAAGATACGTCCCACCGAGCGGGTAAAGCGGTGGCTGCTTGCGGAAGTGGTCCAGGACGTGCCGGATCCGCAGGCCAAGGAGGGCCGAAGCGCGCAGCACCCTGGTGGCAGGTCGTGTGCCTTACCGGGGTGGACTACTTCTCTACCCTTGGGTACATACCGGATATCGCGGCGCTCGCGGCCGGGGCGCTCTCGCCCATCGCCACGCTCTTGATAGTGTTCTTGCTCCTCTTCGGGGCGTTGCCGATGTACAGGTAGGTGGCCGAGGAGAGCCCCAACGGGCAGGGCTCCATCTCGATGATCGAGAGGTTGCTCTCCTTCTGGAAGGGCAAGGTGCTGGTGCTGTGCCTCTTGGGCTTCGTGGCGATCGGGTGGTTGGTAACGATCACCCTCTCGGCGGCTGACGCCGCCGTACACGTGATCGAGAACCCGCTGGTACCCTCCCTCTTGCACGACCGGGAGGTACTCGTCACGCTGGTACTGTTGGCGCTCCTTGGCGCGATTTTCCTCAAGGGTTTCGAGGAGGCCATCGGCATCGCGGTCTTCATCGTCGGTGCCTACCTAATCTTGAACCTACTCGTCGTGGGCGTCGGCTTCTACGAGATGGCGACCCACCCGCAGCAGGTGGTCAGCTGGCAGGACGCGCTGTTCGCGAACTACGGGAACCCCCTGCTGATGCTTGGGGCTTCGCTGTTGGTCTTCCCGCGGCTGGCGTTGAGGCTGTCCGGCTTCGAGACCAGCGTGGGCAGATGCCGCTCGTGCGAGGGAGCGAGGGGGACGATCCCGAGCGTCCTAGGGGGCGCATCTGCAACACGCGCAGGATGCTCACCGTCGCCGCCCTGATCGTGAACTTCTACCTGATCACCACGAGCTTCGTGACGACGTTGCTCATCCCGGCCCGCGAGCTGATACCGGGGGGCAGCGCCAACGGAAGGGCGTTCGCGTACGTGGCTCACACCTACCTCGGGGAGCCCCTGGGCACCGCCTACGACGCGAGCATTATCCTCATCCTGGCGTTCGCGGGCGCCTCCGCGATGGCCGGGCTGTTGAACATCGTGCCCCGCTATCTGCTCCGATACGGCATGGCTCCCGAGTGGGCGCGAACCATAAGGCCTCTCGTGCTCGTCTACACCGCAATAGCCGTCGTAGTAACGATCGTCTTCTCGGCCGACGTGGACGCCCAGGCCGGGGCCTACGCCACGGGCGTGCTGGCGATGATTTCCTCGGCTGCATTCGCCGTCATGCTCTCGGCCTGGCGCGGAGGATCCAGGTGGTCCGCCTTCGTATTCGGGCTCGTCACGGCCGTGTTCGTCTACGCGCTCTTGGCCAACGAGGTGAAGCGCCCCGACGGCATTGCGATCTCCCTGTTGTTCATCGGGGCGATCGTGGCCACCTCGCTCGTCTCGCGGGTGTACCGCTCGCTGGAGCTCAAGCAGGAGTGCACAGAGCTCGACGAGGCGGCGCTAAGGTTCGTCGAGGAGGCGAACCGCGGAGGCGAGATACACATCGTCGCTAACCGGCGCCGGGCGGGCGACGAGGAAGAATACGATCACAAGGGGGTCGAGCAACGCGGGGACAACCACATTCCTAAGGACGTCCCCATAATATTCCTCGAGGTGGACGTAGAAGATGCTTCGGAGTTCGAGGAGGTGCTGGAGGTCGAGGGGGTGGAGGTCGGCGGCCACAGGGTCTTGAGGGCGGTGAGCTCGGTCGTGCCCAACGCCATCGCTGCGCTATTGCTCCACCTACGAGACACCACCGCCAAGACGCCTCACTGCTACTTCGGGTAGACTGAGGGCAACCCTATCGTGTACCTGTTCCGATTCTTGCTATTCGGGGAGGGGGATACCGCGCCCGTCACGCACGAGGTCCTCAGGGAGGCCGAACCGGACGCCGGGAAGCGTCCGGCCGTTCATGTCGGCGGTCGGTGACGTGAACCTCTCAGAGCACTAACCATCGCTAGGTAACCGGTGAAGAATCGGCGCGGCACAACGTTGACAACTACGCGTGCCAGGCGTATATAACACTTGGAACAACAGCATAGCCGTAACGCCTAGCCTCTGGATGGCGCCGGGGGACGGGGACCCGCACGGACGACAAGGTTCACGGGGTGAATCGCCGGCTTTAGGTGGCGTAGGGCTTAACTCTTTCGGCCCGAACCCGACAGCTAACCTCGCAGGCGAAAGGAAAGAGGGCACTCCGGGCCAAGTGGTCTGGTGTTGGGAGGATCGGCACCGAATCGGGAGGCAAGGGTGGTCAGCCACAGTCGGGCTACATCACTGCGGCCTCTTCGGAATCCTCTCGGGGCGGCCAGCGGATCCAGGGCCGGTGACTGCGTCCCCTCTGTAGAAATAGACGTGCGGTGCGCTACCGGCCGTCGTCGTTGCCGCACCCTCAGAGGAACGAGGAGGTGCAGCGACACGGCCATGAGTCGTCGGCAGAGCAGGAGCGAGGCCGCTATCAGCGACACGATGATGGCCTTTCAGCACAAATTCGTGGGACGCGGTCCCGACAGGATAAGAACGAGGATAGTCGAAGACTTGGTGATCGTTCGCAGCTTCGGCGTGCTCACGCCCGCGGAGCGGCAGCTGGCTACCAGCTTCGAGGGGCGCGGGCTGATCAAGGCGATGCGACAGCAGGTTCTAGAAGCCGGACGCCCGGTCTTGGAGGGAATAGTCAACAGGCACACGGGGGTCGAGGTCGTCTCGGTGCACTCGGATATCTCCACCAAGAGCGGGGAGTGGCTGGACGTCTTCGTGCTCGACCACAGCATTGAGGAGGAATAGAGATGACCAAGGAACACTCCTTGTTGGGGCAGTTCTTCTTCGGGGGTAACCCGAGTAGGGCAGATCGGGAGGAGAAGGTCCTACGCTACATCATCCATCGCATCGACGAGGACGCCACCGTCCCCGACGTGCTCCAGGAGCCTTACGTGCAGCGCAATTGCTCGCAGGAGGAGATAGATGAGATCCGGAGCAACCCAGAACTCGTCCACGCCTGTAGGGACCACTTGGAGGAGACGTTCCGTTCGGGGAAGCTGGATCCCAGGCTGCACCGAATCCCTGGCAGGACCCGTGGCACGTAGTGGTTGCGAGCCAGGAGCAAGCCATGACGGAGCAAGAGGCAATAGCATGGGGATGATACGTCGGGAGGAGGTGCCGTTCCTATCCGAGTACGGCACGGTGTACGTGCTCTATAACGCTAGTGCGCGCGAGGAAAGACGAAACCGATGGTGAGCGCTCTTCCTGAGAATTCCTGACGCGCGAGCGAGAAGATTGCCAAACAGGCTGTAAAATAGGACCCGTGCCATCTAGGTTTGGGCCTATCCCGAAGTCACCGTGCGAAAGGCAAAGGTCGCGTTGGAAAGTGGCAAGAATGGGCCGGGCAAAGAGGATCCAACGGCCGTGACTGGGAGAGAAGAGGGATCCGGAGCCTGCGGCGGATGCCTCCGAAATCTCGCCGAATCCGGATCAGACGGTGGAGTCTTCCAGCCCGGAGTCCTCAGGGGACAACGCGAATGCGGAGGTCATAACACTCGAGGTGGAGGCGAAACTCGAGTCCGAGGAGCGCATAAGGGGACTCCTGGAAGCGTACCAGGAGACACAGTCGAGGAACTCCCCGTGGTGGTCTGGGTGCCGTGGGACAGGAAGAGACCGAGAAGCTTCTTCAAGGTTCCCTACCTGCGATGGTTTCTCACCTACTTCGTTGTAGACTACAGCGACAGGAGCTTAAATACCCTCAACCGCCGCTTCAACGCGATCGCCGCGCTCTCCGGCGACCACGACTCCAACTGGACGAACCGCGAGGCCGTGAAGCTCTACCTTCAGTCGTTGCCGAAGCCGCCTTATCAGATCCTGATCTTCGCGGCGGTACTCTCAGCGCTGGTGATAGCGCTTCCCCTACAGGGCTTCGGGAACGTATTCTACGTGCTCGACCTGGTCGGGGCGATGTTGAGATCCGACGTAAGCTACGTCGGCAGGGCATTCCAAGGGAAGGACTTGGGCCCCACGGTGCGGTCCTTTATCGTACTTCTTCTCGGGCTCATCGTAGTGACCGCCATACTGACCTCTCCGTTTGGCTTGAAGCGCATGCTCTTCAACCTGTATCCGTGGAGCAGCGAGCGCCTCGACTCGACCGCGGCCAGGAGCCATGGTTTCAGGGTCGAAGAGCTCTACGCCCTGGAAGACAGCATCTTCAGCGAAGCCGGCATCTGGCGCTCCCCGAGGGACGGTGGGACCTCGTGTTCCAAACCTTCTTGCTCTCGCTCCTGCTGGTCTTCGGGCTTTGTGTGGCGGCTCTGACCCTCACAATCTTACTGCCGTGGAACTTCAATCTCCACGTTGACACTGGATCGTCCGCCCATGTCAACTTTAGGTTGCCGGTAGTGTCCTGGGGATACTTAGCCCTGTTTACCGGGCTTGTGTTCGCTGCGTTCGTCCTCCTCCTCAAACGGCTCTTCGCAGCCTGGAAGAAGCGGAGCCGAAACGCGAGCGGTTGACGCCGCCAGGCCCATCTATGTAGCGGTTCTCTTGTGTCGTGGATAGCTTCTGAGAAGCGGGCTTCGTTCGCTGACGGTAGCGTCGTTAAGTCCGGTGCATCATCTATTTGCGCATCCCCTGTCCGAGAACCCTCTTGCGCAGGTGAACGGAGCTGCCGGTGGGATTCGAGGCTGTCGTCCAATACTCCTGTTCCTCTTGGCGGATAACGTCTACCCAACAGAGAAAGAAGATGTTTGTGAGAAGTGTGCTCGCCTCGGAGTTCGGGTCGTAAGACGGCGTGATGGAGGACCCGAGTTGGACCTTTCGATGCTTAAGCGATGCACAGGAGAAGTCCAAGCGCGGCGAGCTGTCGGCAAGCGACACTCTCCTGCTCGGACGGGTGACGGATGATATTGACGCCACCCTGATACCACCGGGAACGCAATACAGGGCAACGACCTGTAACCCAGAGCAATGGAATCCGCCTCGAAAGGCGGGATTTGCAAGCCCGTGCAAGCCCCTGCAACGCGTGAAATATCACTCGCAATGAGCAGGAAAGCGGTGCGAGTCCGCTCCTCGGCTTTCCACAATCAGCTTAGGCAAAACAAATACTCGGAATACGCGGCGTTCGCCTCTCCTGGCCTTGTGGAGCCTGTATAGGGTGGAGTGCAAACTGCTGATGGAGGTAGACGACGCGACAGGCGGCTCTCGGAGCGGGTTGCGTAGGTTGGCTTGTGGGCGGTGCGCTTGCTCTTGTGCTGCACAGCACTTACTGCCCTGGAGCACATACCGTCTCTTCGCACAGGAGTATACTGGCCTCGTGGCCTCGTTGCGGGCTAACTGACGCCGCGTGAAAGCGCAGTATCTTCCATAGCGCCGTAGGCCTCTAGGTGCAGTCTTCGAGAGCTGTTCCGCTCCATTGCGTCCGTAGTCCAAACCGATGGCCTAAAAGGTGCAGTGCAAACCAATGCCCACTAGAATGAGGGAGAGGACTCATAGGAGTTTTTCGCAGCTAGTTACGAAGCCCTAGCGGAGGTTTTTGACGTTGCCGGAAACAAACGCCGAGAGAATCAGGCTCCTCTCCATGGTTGACATCTTCGAACCGCTAACAGTAGAGGAGATAGAGAGCCTCAACGGCCAGCTTCCCGACCGTCGCCTGCAGGGTGGCGAGATCTTCTTCGGCCCGGAGAACCGCTCGGAGAGGCTCTTCCTTCTGCAGAGTGGCAGGGTCAGGATCTTCAGGACGACCCCCGATGGACGCGAGTTCACCCTCGCCGTGGTGGAATCGGGGACGGTCTTCGGGGAGATGGCGTTCACGGGCCAGCAGCTAGAAGGGGCCTACGCCCAGGCTATGGCTCCTTCCCAGGTCTCGATGATGCTAAGGGCAGACCTGGAGCGGCTGATCCTGGAGAAACCCGAGGTAGGTTTGCGGATAATGCGGCTCTTGAGCGAGCGCCTAAGGCGTCAGGAGATGCGCCTCGAGGACGTCGGCATGAAGGATATCCGCGCACGCCTGGCCAGCATCATAGTGCTTCTGGTGGAGAGCGAGGGCGTAAGGAGCGGCACGGATTACAGGATACCCACCCACTACACCCACGAGCGCCTGGGGACTATGATCGGGGCCAACCGCACCGCCGTCACCCGGGCCTTCAGCCTGCTCCAGGACGAGGGCGTGGTGCAGTTGAGGCGGCGCCTGATCTACGTTACGAACCACGACGCTCTGAGGAGGTCAGCCGGTTACGGCGCTGCTCAGGAGGAGTAGCGGGGGCCACAGGGGAGGAGCCCTACCGGCGCCCGAAACGCCTTCCCCGTGTTGTCCATCTTCTAGCTCCTCCGACTCTTCTCGCCCTAGCTCCACCAGGACTCTCGCCCGCTCGATCTCGAGCAGGTGCTGCACATCTGTCCTGCCCCGTCTGCGCGCCTCCCCGGACCACAGCTCCACGTGCGCAAGCATCGCCCGCCAGTAGGTCACCCGCTCCACCAGCCGAAGCCTGTAGGCGTGCCTACTGCACAACGTCAAGCCGTCCAGCCTGACCTTTCCATCCTCTGAGCAGTACTCGCCCTTGAGGGTACGCTCGAACTCGCAACGCGATCCTCTCCTTGAGACTGGATGTTGGATGTATCGGTCGGGCATGAGAGGCACCTCCCCTTCGGTAGGACCTGGTACCTCCCCGGTGAAAGGTCGGGCCTGCTTTCTTGGGGCCCGAAGAAGCGGCTGTGCCGCTAATAAGATATCAGTAGCTTCTTGCTACATTTCCATTGTAACAAGGCTGTGCCCAGAGGATGCACACTCAGGCACAGTGTGCCTCGGGACACCGACCTCCGGTAACATGCCCTAGTACACAGATAATCCCAGCCCTAGATCTGGGACGCCGGGCCAGTAGAAGAGGGAGGCTCTCTCTTTGACTACCTCGGTAACACAATATCACCGTGCGCTACATAAGACATCAGTTCTGTACGGCACAGCACTTAGTACCATAGGGCACTGACCCCCGCCCGTTCTCGTGTCACCAAGGACCCTGCTAAGGAAAGAGCAGATCCACCAGCTAGGTGAGAGGAGGCTACTTTGATGGAGAAACTATGGTTCGACCAAGAGACCGGCACCTTGTTGCTCGACGAATACGTAGTCGAGATGGATTCCTACCGCAGGATCGTCGAGGACGAGACGATAACCGACGCCGAGCTCGTCGAACAAACCCAAAGAGTGGCTTCGCTCCTGAGGCGACTAGAAGAGACGCTCTCGCCGGAGGCCAAAGCTATCGCCACCGAAGCGTTGAGCGAGTTGGCGGTGCTCAACGCCCTGCAAGTCAAGCGCCTGCAAGCTGCCTCGATGCTACCGCAGTAGAGGAAACTCTAGCAAGAGGCCACGAAGCAGATACCGGCGAGGCATAGACACCTACCCTGAAAGGAGGCGCTTGGGATGGGGACCTTCAACTCTTCCAAGACCTTTCCCTACTTTGTTGAGGACGTCGCTCCCGTCGCTCAGGACGTGATGGATCACTTCGAGAGCCAAGACTTCGAGGTAACCGAAACGAACATCCCCACCGGAGGGGCGCAGGTGAGCATCCGCAGGGGAGGGACCTTCAAGGCCATCATAGGCATGAAGACCGCCCTGAACATAAAGATAGAGCCGGTAGCAAACGGGACCACGGTAGAGGCAGGGGTA
>JBKPOM010000185.1:0-17921 GCA_046733115.1 Actinomycetota bacterium
ACTGTTTTGGAAAGCCTCGATACGCCCCGGAGGTTGGGTCAAGTGCCGACCAAACAGCGATTCTTGTTCCATTTGGTGTCTTGCTTCAGCAAAAATGTAGTGTTGAAGTAGTGTTTAGCCTTTTACCAAACAGTTTCTAAGAGGATGTTTGAAAAGTCCTAGCAGGCCGCCGGCATGAGCCTTTGGGAGGCTGTGGAGGAGCGTTTAGGCGCTCACTTTGCCGTTTTAGGACCTCCGTAGTAGCCCTTGGTCGTCTACATCGACCCTTCTCAGACACCCTCTAATGCGGTTTGCGATGATATTGGCCCATGCAAGCCATGGCCTCATGGACGCTCGCATAGAACTCAAGAGTAGGCCTCTGCACCGTCAATCAGTTGTGGGTCAACTACACCGCATACCGCCATGGAGAGGACGCGCAGCGCAAAGCAAAGTCGCCACTGACGGCGACTAATATGCTTCTCTGTCGACAACGAGGGCCCTAACGGTGCGGGCCAAAAGCACTAGATCGAGCCATACGGACCAGTCGCGCACGTAGTAGATATCCATCTCGACCCTGTCGGTGAAGAAAGCTTGGTTGCGACGGAAAACCTGCCACGGCCCAGTTACCCCCGGAGGTACGCGCAGAATCTCGTCGCGCGCGTCCCCGATATCTCCGGACTCGCGGGGTAGGTAGGGACGAGGTCCCACCAGGCTCATCTCCCCGCGCAAGACGTTCCAAAGCTGCGGCAGCTCATCCAGGCTGGTCCTGCGCAAAAATCCGCCGACGCGCGTGACACGGGGATCGAGGCGTAGCTTGTGGTACTTTACGTACTCTTCCCTAAGGCAGGAATCCTCGGCGAGCATAAACTCTAGCACGGCCTCCGCTCCGGGTACCATGGTACGGAATTTGATGCACGGGAACGGGACACCGCCTTTGCCCATCCGCCAGTCCGTGTAGAAAATGGGTCTTCCGGACTCAGCCCATACGAGCAGGGCTATCCCCAAGAGAAGCGGAAGCACGAGGGCTCCGCCCACCACGGTAGCTCCGAGGTCCAGTATGCGTTTCGCCCTCCGTGCCCAGGGGTTGAGGAGGTTGTACTTTATCTCCACCGCCAAGGTACCCGCAAAGTCGCGAGCCGTCACCGCCGAGTTGGTTATACCGCCAAGGTTCGAGATGAGCAGGACGTGCCGGAAGCTGCGGCTAGCGCGGCTGACGAGCGGTGCCAGGTGCGAACTGCGGATGTAGGGCGTGGCTAGGATTATGGTGTCCAAGCCGCCTTTGCGAGCGAGGTTCTCGACCCGGGTCATAACCACTTCGTGGGAGAGGCTCTTGAGCGGCTCCCCCGACGGCGTCAGGCCTCGGTCGATGAGGGCGGCGGGGACGTATCCCAGCTCCCATTCCTCTTCCAAGAGCTTGACCGTTCGCGCGCTCGTGTCCTTGGCTCCCACGACGACCACGGGCCTGCCCCAAATACCGAGCCTCCACATCCCCCACCGCGCCAAAGCCTGCCCCAGGGGGGATAGGAGCAAAAAGCCCACAAAGCCCAGCGCCAACAGCAGGCGTGGTAGCCCCCCCACAAGCTCAAAGGGCCCAAGCTCCGAGGTCATGACCCCGAGGGGGATTAAGGCCATGGCAAAGGAAACGGCGGCTAAGGCGCCTACCACGGAGTATGTGTGCCGCCGAAGCCTCTCCGCCGAGTTCAGACCGTACCCTGGATACAGCCCCATTAAAAAGCGTAACCCTATCCACATCGCCACGGCGAAAACCCCGACCACCATGGCCGTCTGCATGGGGAAGCCTTTCCACCGGCCCCAGATGCTCTGCAGCTCGTACGCTGCCAGCCAGACCAGCACCGCCAGCAAGGCGTCCGACGACGACAAGACCAGTACAACCCCCGGTTGTCTCCAAGCGTGCGACAGGCGGCGACTTGGCGACTGCGCGTGCTGCGGAAGGGGCTTTGCTGCCTGTCGAGCAGTGGTACCGATACCGGGGACTTGACTCCTCCTCAAAACCCTCTCCCCCTCGACCGCGCATGAGGGCACCTATCCGAAGTCATTTGAAGAGCCGAAGAGCGGATCTTCCAGAGAACCATCGTAGCGATAGTCCCCCTCAGAGAGACGTACCTCGCTTCAGTCGTTCGGCCCTTTCTCTATAGCCCCTTTTTGCCATAAGCGGAGTTACTATATCAGTAAACCCGTACAGCCGCTAGAGCTTCCAAGCTTAAGAAGCCCTTGCTGTGCTTTACTACAGCGCTTTGCACTTGTAGTCGATTTACGTCGCATCCATGATGCGGGATGCTTTCTCGGGACAGTCTTGTAAGCGCTCATCGATCCATGTTTGTACGGATCAATATCATCGCAATCCGCCATAAGCCAAAGCGCCGCTCACGGTAGCGCGACGAATGATCCTCTCGGACCGGAGCCCTATTGCAGGGCTCCAGTTCTTTCGTCTTGCGGGGCAGAGGTGGGGCACGGAGCTGAGCGGTTGCATTGCCGGGGGTGCACACCAACTGTGTTGCAGGGGGCACTGGATCCAGTGCTCCCCTCAGGATCGCACAAGATTCAGCGTGAGCAGGTTTTGGAGTACCTCTTCGTACGAGAGATCAGGCGGCCATCCGTAGGCCGCGAAGTTCGCCTTATCCAGCCGGGCGTGCGCGTTCTCAAGCTACACATCGGGCGCTGGTTGTAGAGGTTCGTGAGTGTCCGCTTCTTTAGTTCGGCTCCCGAAGCGCCTTCTGGGTTGAGCCAGTTGCGTCGGCGGCACCTGCTACGACAAGATCAACGTCGCAGACGGCGACCCCTTCGATAAAGCCTCCGGGGGTACGGGAGGCGACTGGTGCATCGTGGACTTCCGCTCCGAAGCGACACCGAGCTGCTCCAGGGGATGGTCCGCTAGACGTTAGCAATCGGGCGGTTGGCCGGGGAGCGTTTTCCGATCCCCGGCCTTTTTCGGGTACGCTCCCGACCGGCAACACGACCACACGGACGATTTACGGTTCGTCGAGCAACCCATCGGGGCTCTTCCTACGTAAGAGAAAGCCTCACTCGGGGTCCCCCCTCCCGTATTCACGGTCTGCAAGCATGTTCCGCAGTTCCCTTATCTCTCTTTTCAGCCGGGGTATTTCTTCTGCAGACAAAGATCTGATACTCCCTTTGATCCAGTCAAGCTTCTCGCCATCCAGAGAATCTCCCTCCTCTTCTCTCTGATCGAACTCTTGAAAAAGCTCGCTGAGGTGTTCCGCCGACCGGGCGAAGGTTTCTCCGCCCGGCGCCCCGCGAAGCAAGCGTTGCAGGCCGGACCTGAAGAGCCATCCGAAGACGGCAAGCACCAGGATCGTGCTTCCGAAGCTGGCGAGCAACTCCGTAACGACTTCCTTCAGAATGTTCTCTGGGCCGAACGGCCGCGACACCACGACGACCAGGACCCCGAAGACGGCCACGCTCATGAGCCCGGGAACTGAAAGGAGCTTCGGTAGGGCCTGAGACCGGAGATTCTCTGTGGTCATACTAGCTCCCGTTTTGCAGGTCAGCATTTCAGCACTTCAGCTTGTTCTCTACCGTATCAGCCGATGAGGTGGAAGGAGATCCAGGTTCCCCCGCCTCCGACGAGGACGCCCAATGCGAGCTCGACCGGCGTGTGGCGGCAAAGCGCGAGCCTGGCCCAGAGCACGGGCGGCAGGAGCAGGAAACCTAGAAAACCCCACGCGCCGAAGACGTAAGCGAGGCAGACGGCGGTGCCGGAGACGCCCGCGGCGTGCAAGGACAGGTTGCTCACGGGCGTGAGCGCTACGAAGCCGAGCGTGGCCAGTGCGTAAGAGAGAAGCGTGGCCCTGAGCTCCACCGTCCCGCCGAGCAGGGAGACGATCGCGAAGGCCGCCACGTGCAACGCCGCGACTACCCGCAGCGGCCGGACCCGCTCGGCACGCGGGATGGCGCGCGGGTCGGTGACCTTTTCCGAATGGGTAAGGTAAACGAGGTACAGGAGTGAGAGCCCGCTGGTCAAAAAGACGCAGAGAACCGCCCACAGCAAACCCTCTATCCCCGCGGCTTCGATCCCAACCGCCAGGAACAGCGGAACGGCGAGTAGCGGAAGACGGGTCGTCCCCGAGACGAGTTCGGCCAGCTTGAGGCGGCTCACGGTCCGACGATTGTACAATGCCTGGAGCTTGGTACACGTTGAACACGTTGCGGAAGCCGTCGAGTGTATTGCCCCTCCGCTCATGGCCGAGGGGTGGGACAACTGCGGCCTGCAGGTCGGGAATCCGGCGGCGGAGGTGAGCCGGGTCCTGGTCGCGCTGACGCCGCTGCCAGATGTGTTTGAGGAGGCAGGGGAGAAGGGTGCGGACTTTCTCCTCTTCCACCATCCGCTGGTCTTCCAGCCGATCAAGACGTTGAACACAGCCTCCTACCCGGGAGACCTCCTGGCTCGAGCGATCCGAAACGGCCTCGCGGTCTACGCCGCGCACACGAGCTACGACGCCGCCCCCGCGGGCGTGTCGGTCGCCCTGGCAGGGGCGCTCGGCCTGCGGGGCCCGCTGCGGGTGGTTTCGCCGAGAGGAGATCTGCGAAAGCTCGTGGTCTTCGTCCCCGACGAAAGCGTCGATGGTGTGGTGCGGGCGCTCGCGGAGGCCGGTGCGGGTGTGATCGGGGACTACACCGAATGCACGTTCAGGACCCGTGGCACCGGCACCTTCCGCGGCGGCGACGAAACGAACCCCTACCTCGGCGAGAGGGGACAACTGGAGAACGTCGAGGAGGTACGCATCGAAACCGTCGTCCCGGCCCATGCAGCGGATCGCGCCGCGGAAGCCGCCACCACGGCCCATCCCTACGAAGAAGTGGCGCTGGATGTCTACCCGGTCGAGGGAACCCCTGAGGGCTGCGGCTACGGGAGGCTGGGGACCTTGCCGGAGCCTGTCGCCGCCGAGGTGTTGCGCGAACACGTCTCGGGTTCGTTGGGCTTTTCGGCGCGCCTCATCGCAGACCCGGGAGAACGCATCGAGCGGGTCGCCGTCATCGGCGGGTCGGGGGGCTCCTTTATCCCGGAAGTGGCCGCCTCGGGAGCCGACGCCTACGTGACGGGCGATGTCGACTACCACGACGCGGTCTTGGCGGAGTCGCTCGGCCTGAGCGTGATAGACGCGGGACACGCCGCCACGGAATTGCCTTCGCTCGGGCCGCTGGCCGCGCGTCTCGCCGAGCTGGTGGACGTCCCCGTCGAGGTTAGCGAGGTTCGGCGTTAGGACGGTCCGTATTTTTGGGCGGTTCGCGAACCGCCCCTACATGGGGTTTGGGATTTCGGGTGTCATGTTTGGTTGGTTTCCATGAAACGTTCGAGGTCTTCGTTCGTCGGGAGGGCGCGCATGGCGCCGTAATCGGTGCAGGCGAGGGCGCCAGCGGCACAGCCCCGCAGGCTCGCCTCGCGCACCCGCTCCTCGTCAAACGGGTCGTCCGAGAGGTGTACGAGAGCGGCGGCCAGGAACGCATCGCCGGCGCCGGTGGCGTCCACGATGTCGCCGACGTCGAACGTGGGAACCTCGCCGCTGTACTCCTGGGTGGCGTAGAAGGCGCCTTCCGCTCCCTTGCTTATGAGAACCAGGGAGACGCCGCGATCGAGCAACATTTTCGCGGCTTCCTCGATGTCGTCCGTGTCGAGCAGCGGCGGGAGCTCGTCGTCGCCGAGCTTGACGATGGTGGAATGGTCGAGGAGTGGATCCACGGCTTCCCTCGCGGCTTCGGCGCTCTCCCACAGGTGCTCGCGGAAGTTGACGTCGAAGGCCACGGGGATGTCGTGTTCGCGGGCGAGCTCGGCGATGCGGTGAGTCGCGGATCGAACGGGCTCCCTGATCAAGGGTATGCTGCCGAAGTTGACGAAGGACGCACCAGAGAGCACGTCTTCTGTGACGTCCTCTGGCGAGAGCAGCTCGTCAGCGGCCGGGCTGGAGCGGTAGAAGGTGAACTCGCGGTCGCCGTCGGTGCCTATCTCGACGAAGGCGAGCGAGGTGCGGGTGGGCGGGCTCTGGCGGCCGACGCCCGAGGTGTCCACGCCCTCGGACTCTAGCGCGCGCAGGATAAAGTCCCCGAAGAGGTCCTCCCCGACGCTACCGACGAAGGCGGCCTCGGAGCCAAGCCGCGAAGCGGCCACGGCGACGTTCGCCGGCGCTCCCCCGGGCCTGGCGACGAACCCGAGCTCCACGGCCGAGAGCTCCTCCCCCCTGTAGATGTCCGAGACGACCTCTCCCAACGTGACTATCTTCCCCAAGATGGCTCCCTCCCGAGCTGTACCTCTAGATATCCACTTCGCCGAGGGCCCGAACCTCCTCGTCGGAGTACCCGGCCTCCCGCAGCGGTCCCACGACGTCGAGCTCGAGGTCGGGGACGTAGCACGCCACCAGGCTGGCCTCCTCCGTCCCGCCCGGAACCACACTCACCTCGCCGATCGCCGCGGGCATCACGCGGCTCTCGGCGCGCCCTAGCGTCTCCGTGCCGCCCTCGTACTCCAACTCCACCGGCCCTTCACCGACGTTCGAGAGCGTGAAGAAGCGCCGCGGGTGCACGGGCTCCGTGTATGGCTCCGAGAGCGTCCAGCGTTCCAGGGCGAAGTGCGGCCCGGTGCAGCAGAGCACGCGCCTGTTGGCATTGTCTTCGAGTACCAATCCAGGGTTTGGGCGTGGCAAAAAATCTGTCTTCAGTTCGTCGAGGGTGGCTTCGATGTTCGCGTCCCACTCGTCTTCGTTCAGGCGGTTGCCGTACAGGTCGAAGGGCATCACGAACTGGCCGAGGTCAGAGGTTTGCTGGACTTCCAGGATCAGGGTGTCGGGCCCGAAGGTGTGCAGGATGCCGCCCGGCACGTACACGGTGTCTCCAGGGACTATCCCATGGCACGGCATGACGGCGTCGTAGTGTTGCGCCTTGAACGCCTTGATAAGGTCCTCGCGCCAGCGGTTCTCTTTGATGCCGGCGAGGATTGACGCGTCGTCGGCCGCCCAGAGGATGTGCCAGGCCTCCGTCTTGCCATGCGGTTCGCCGTGCTTTTCTCTCGCGGTTTCGTCGTCGGCGTGCAGGTGGACGGGCAGCATGTGGGAGGCGTCGAGGAATTTGATGAGGAGCGGAAAATGGGGCCCGCGCCAGCCCTCCTCCACCAGCTCATCAGGGAATTCCTCGACGAGCTGGTGCAGCGTGCGTCCTTTGTATGGACCGTTGGCGACCGTCTCCGTGGTTTCCCTGTAGTCGCTGATCTCCCAGGTCTCGGCGACCACGCCGTCGGGCGCATCCTGCTTGCCTAGCGTCTCGGGGATCAAACGTTCCCCGAAGTAGTAGTCGCGCACGTGGTAACTCAGCTTTATCGGGTAGGCTTCCAAGACCCCTCCCCCTATCCCCTCGCTCTCTAAACAAAGATATTCTACCCGTGTTGAAAGCCTCGGGCGCAAGCCCTAAAAGGAGGAGATCCATGATCACCGACCCGTCTGGTACCCGCTGACACGTAGGGAGCTTCTAAGGCGAATAGGAAGGTTGGAGCAAGTCGCGGGAATAGAACCTTTCGTATTCGACGACGGCCCGGCCCGCGGCGTAAGCGCCTTCCGCTTCAGGACCGGCAGCGGCCTCTCCTTCGACATCCTCCCCGACCGCGGCATGGACGTGGGCCTCGCCGAACACAGGGGCACGCCCCTCGCCTGGCTCTCCTCCAACGGCATCGTCGCCCCCGCCTTCCACGAGCCCGAAGGTGAGGGCTGGCTGAACTCCTTCCCCGGCGGCCTCCTCGTCACCTGTGGCCTGAGAAACGTCGGGCCGCCGGGCGAGCGCGGGGGCGAGGAGTTCGGCCTGCACGGCCGCGCCTCACACATCCCCGCGACCATGGTCTCCTACGACGCGTTCTGGGACGAGGAGGGATGCGTTCTCGAAGCCAGCGGCCAGATCCGGGAGTCCAGCGTCTTCGGCCCGAACCTGATCCTTCGCCGCCGCATCTGGGCCCGCGTCGGCACATCACACATCAGGTTCGAAGACCGGGCGAAAACGAAGGCTTCGACCCGGAACCGCTCATGGTCCTCTACCACATCAACCTCGGCTGGCCCCTGCTCGGCGAGAACTCACGCCTAATCGGACCCGGAATACCCGGGGAACTCCCCGAGCCCAGAGACGAAGCAAGAACGGGACTCGACGCCTGGGACCAATTCGCAGCCCCCACGCCGGGCTTCAAGGAAAGGGTCTTCTACCATTGTCCCGCCGCGGGAACAGACGGGCGGACAGAAGCGCGCCTGGAGAACCCCGATCTAGGGCTCGCATTCTCCGTAAGATTCAGTCCCGAAGAGTGCCCGAGTTCGTCCAGTGGACCATGACTGGCGAAGGCACCTACGTCCTCGGCCTCGAACCAGCCACCTGCAGGGTCGAAGGCCCGGCAGCAGAAGAAGCCGCCGGACGCGTCATCCGCCTCGAGCCCAGCGAAATGCGCCTGCACAGGCTGGATCTCGAAGTCTCACGATAGCAAGTCAGCACTTCAGGTCTTGTTGTTGATAGTTGGCCGGCCAACTATCTCGATGAGGCCCCTTGCGAGCTACGGGCGTGCAGGTATCGGCGGGCGTCGCGAGACGCTGGCTGACCGGCTGAAATGCTGACTTGCTAAAATGCTGACCTGCTAAAATGCTGACCTGCTGACAAGCTACCTTGCCGCCTCTGTTTCGGAGCTTGTGGAGACCCTTCTTTCGAGTTCCTCTTCTATGTCCTCCAGCGAGCGTCCCTTGGTTTCGGGGACGACGCGGAAGAAGAACAGGATGCCGATGATGCCGAAAGCGGCGTACAGCCAGAAGGTGCCTGTCTCGGTGATCGTGTTGATCAGGGTGAGTACCGTCGAGGCAATGATGAGGTCGAGCACCCAGTGTGTGATGCTGCCCGTGGCCGAGCCCTTGCCGCGGACCTCCAAGGGGTACACCTCCGAGTTCAGCAGCCAGATGCAGATCCCCAAGGACGCGGCGAACGAGGCGATGTAGACCATGAGGCCCGCGACGAGGATAAAGTTCACCAGCGCGGTCTGGGGCGGCAGGAGGTACGCGAGACCGAGCACGATCAGGCTCAGGGTCACGCCGCCTGTGCCGGCGAGCAGGAGGGGTCTGCGTCCAATCCGGTCGATAGAGAGCAAGGCCGCGCCCGTCACCACGCAGTTGACGAGGCCGACGCCGGTCGTGGCCAGGATGGCCCCCGAGTCGCCGAAGCCGGCATCAGACAAGATGCTCGGGGCGTAGTAGATGACGGCGTTCACGCCGACCATCTGGTTGATAAAAGCGACCCCGACCCCGACCGTCAGCGCCGGCCTGTAGCGGGGTTTCAGGAGGTCGCGGTAGCTGGTGCGTTCCTCGGCGTGCTCGGCGCTGGAGATGGACCTTATCTCCACGTCCACGTCGGCTTCGCTTTCGCGGGTGCGGGCGAGCACCGCGCGGGCCTCTTCGTCCCTGTCCATCCCGACGAGCCAGCGCGGGCTCTCAGGCAAGAAGAACATGCCGACGAGGAGGGCGAGGGCCGGCACCACGCCTAGGGCCAGCATCAGGCGCCAGGCCTGGGCGTCGGCGAGCAGGTAGTTGTCCCGTACGAGAGCAGGATGCCGACCGTGATCAAAAACTGTTGCAA
Source organism: Actinomycetota bacterium (assembly GCA_046733115.1). GTDB lineage: Bacteria > Actinomycetota > Rubrobacteria > Rubrobacterales > Rubrobacteraceae > Rubrobacter_D. The sequence continues at coordinate 9,598 of JBKPOM010000185.1, forward strand.
AGAGACAAGCGAGCCGCGCACCCGGCTCGGCGAGGACTCCGCTATGTAGACCGGCACCACCATCCCCGCGCCGCCGACGGCCAACCCGAGCACGAAGCGCGCGATCGCCAGGAACGTGGCGCCGGTCGCCAGGGCCGAGGCAAGCGACCCGACCAAAAAGATGGCGGCCGCGGTCATGATCGCGCGCCGCCGTCCGATGCGGTCGGCGAGTGGGCCGCCGAACAATGCCCCGAACACAGCACCCAACAGAAGCGATGCGACCACGATCTGCTGCGCCGTGTCCGAGAGCTTGAAGTCGTCCGCGATGAACAACGGCGCGCCAGAGATAATGCCGGTGTCGTAACCGAACAACAGGCCACCCATGGCCGCTACGGCGGCTACTACGTAGATGAATCTGTTGGTGCCACCTTCGGCCGCGGCGGAACTTGTAGACATCTTACCCCTCCCTTTCCTCTGTACCGTCGCGAAGAGCCCGGCGTAAGGGAATGTTATGTGTACTCGCCACTACGGTCAACGGTGGAACTCGACCTCCGTCTCCACGGCCCGGCGCCAGCGCGTCCGAGGGATTAACCTTGGACAAGACGACCATCGAAGAGAGGGGGATAACCGAGATCACAGACCTCGGACACCCCGCCTTCGCGGCCCACGACGTAGACGCCACCCTCGGCTTCTACAAAATACTCGGCATCGAAGAGGCTTTCAGGCTGAACCACGACGACGGCTCGCTCATGCTCGTCTACCTCCACGTCTCGGGCGACCGCTTTATCGAGGTCTTCCCCGGCGGACCACCCCCCGACCCAAGCAGAGAGCAAAGCTTCGAGCACATCGGCCTGCTTACCAACGATATGCACGCGGCCGTCGAGCGTCTACGCCAGAACGGCGCGCCCATAGACCACGAGCCCCTCGTCGGCCTCGACGGCAACCTCTAGGCCTGGACGCACGACCCCGACGGAAACCAGATCGAACTAATGCAACTCTCCGAGAGAGTCGACACAATAGCAAACAGCCCGCGCTTCCGAAAACGGCACAGCGTAGGAATCAGCCCGCAGCCCCCGGCCAGCGCCGATACCTGAAACCTGATGTAGCCTGAAACCTACTGCCGACGGGCCAGATAAACGCCAAGGAGTATCACCACGCCGCCAGCTATCTTGTTCACGCTGAGCGTCTCGCCGAAAAACACGATGCCCGACGAAACCCCGACGATGGTGATGAGGTACTGGTAGATGAGCACCCTGTTTGCTCCTATGTGGCTGATCCCCCGCTGCCACGCTGCGAACGCGAACGCGGTAGCGAATACGGCGGAGTAGGCCACGGCGACCCATGGTCCGACTCCAACGCTCCCCCACTGCAAGCTCAAGAGCTGTGGCGAGGAAAGTAGCAACAAAAAGGGGATTCCGAACAACACGGGGTAGGTCGCGACGGCGAGCGGCGTGTAACGCTCCAGCAATGGCATCGAGAGAACCGCGTAGGCGCCCACGCAGAAGGCGGCGACGAGAACCAGCAGGTCACCGACAAAGCTGGCATTCCCCGACGTGAGCCCGTCAAGCACGACCAGAGCGACACCAACAATTGAGAGCCCGACGCCGATAACGCCTTTCCAGGTTGGCCGCTCCAGGCCGAGAACCGCGCCAAGGAGCAACCCCCACACCGGCGCGGTCGCGAAGATGAGGCCCGTGCTGCCCGCGCTCGAGAGGCTCAACCCGAACGTGAACCCCGTCTGGGCCGTCGCCACCCCGAAACAGCCCAGCGCTGCCATAGGCAAGAGGTCCCTCCTCCCGAGCATACTCTTCGGCTCGATGATACGTAGAACGAGCAGCAGCAAGAGACCACCGACCGTAAAACGCAGGGCGACGAGCAACAACGGCGGGACCGTCGCCGCCGCGTACTTGGTGGCCGCGAAGTTCAGTCCCCAGAAGGTGGCGGCCAGGACCAGAGGTACCTCCGTCGCGACCGCGGCTCTGTTCTCGGATTCAGACACAGGGGCGCATTGTACCTTTTGATCACAGCACGATCGGGTGAACGGGGCCACAAAGGGGCCGGAGCCGAAGGACCCGGCCCGAAAAGAGGCGCGCGAGAGCGCCTTGTACGCTGGATCAGGAAGCCCGACGCATCAGTCTGGCCGTGAAGACGCCGGAGCCCGCCAGCAAGACAAGCGCCCCAACCGACAGCAGGGGCGCCAGAGGAATACCGCCGGTATCAGGCAACTCGTTCGACGGGGTGGTGGTGGCACTGCTCGTAGCGCTGAACCTAGGTGCGGAAGCACTAGACATCGCGGTGGTGGAGGCACTGGAGGCGGGACTGGCCATCATGTTGGGGTCCATCCCCATATTGTTGTGATCCATCCCTATATCGTCCATCCCTCCGGAACTCATACCTTGATTGCCGCCTCCCCGGTAATTGGTTTGGGCCGCCGCGATCGGGGCGAAGACCAGTACGATCAATGCTACGGACAATGCCAACACGACGGATCTACGCATAACTACTCCTCTCATCATCGTTTGCATCGCCCTTGTATAAGACTGTGTACGGCTAGCGGATTGCGTGAACTAAAGACTGAGCCGATGGGGAAGCGGGCCTGGCAGGATTCGAACCTGCGACACACGGCCCCGGAAACCGACTGACGCTCCTTCGTCGCGCCAGGTTCCTTTACCTATGGGTCTTTCGTGGTTCATCATTCCGCAGAGTAACACGGATACGCTGTAGTTATGCTGTGGCTAACCATCTTTACTCGCCTTGAGCCGCGTCCCGAAGATCTCGACACTATCGGGATCGTAAAGCCAACCAGCGGCGGTCTTTATGGCGCGTATCTTTCTCTCCTTTGCGAGCTTGATGATATATTGACGACTGTAACCCAAATCGTCAGCAACTTGTCCTGTACTCATCCATCGCTCTAACTCCTGTAAACTCGGCATATTGATCGACCTTCCTATACCCTTTACCTACTGTGAAAAGCTTAACATGTTAGTTGTCAATTGTAAATAAGTGAGGTAAAATTAATAAGTAGCGAAACAGGCCTGGTGAGTGCAGGCAACACTCCCGAATCTGGCTTGTAGGAGAGGTGACGACCTTGGATAACAACGGTGTGGCGGTTGGCGATCCGTTCGCTTACGCCGGGCGAAGGAAGCAGCAGGGACTGGAGCGTATCGATGGGGTGGTGCGGCGCACTTATCCTGAGCTTCTCGCAGCGATGCGTGAGGAACAGGTCAAGCTCGGGCGGCACATGACCAATTCGGAGCTCGATACGTTCGCTCGCAGGTTCTACGCCGACGAGTACCGCCAGGACTTGCGGAGGATCGTGGCGTTAGGGGTCGAGGAGCCGGACGAAGACGAGTAGTAACTAGAGTCGGACGCGGTGGAGGTCGAGGAATTCGACTTCAGCTATGGCCTGTATGCGGACGGTGTTCGGGTAGCTTCATTCGCTGAGGGGCGCGTGGGCTACAGGACTTGTACAGGACTTGGTCCATGCGGACGGGTAGACTGAGCCCTAGAGCGTGTTATGAACTCGATTAGAAACGGCTTAGGAATGCGGGAAACGGAGATCGCGAAGGAGGAACCAAGCCGACCGTGGAATCCGCATTCCTATGCAGTTTTCGCCCAAGTTCATAACACGCTCTAGCGTAAAGGACCGCTACGACCACGATGTAGACGAACTCATGGCTTAACACCATAAGCAGGATACAGACAGCCCCTCAGACGGCTCACACGGGCATCTGACGGGCTTCTTGCTGTCTGCTGACTCTGGCTATTGCCTCTCAGCATAGGGCATCCTCGTGCCCGATTCTTTTTGAAGCAATGGATGCATGGATTTGGATCGCGCTGACCAAGACTTGTATGCATGTACAGCAGCGATGCCGGTTACCTGGCCAGTAATTTTTGTGACGTGAGCAAGAACTCCGATTGTCTGGATTGTAACCTAAGCCGATGAGAGAGTTGCCGCACTTGATGTTTTTATCCAGGTCGGGAAGCGCCCGCTCCTGAAACATCCTGAGCTGCGTAGCGAGTGAAGCTTCAGACTCGCCTTCGAGCACCTTCACGAGCAGGGAGAGCTTGGTGACCTCGACGGCCTGGGAGTCTATGTCCACGCCGTGGATGTTGTTAAGGAGGATGCGCTTCTTCTCGTCTATGGTGAGGTGCCACTGCCCACCACGTCCCTTGTAAAGTCGATCTGACCACTTCTCTGGGCTGTCCTCTACGTAGCGGTCACGGTACAGGTCGAGGAGGTACTGGTAGGCCCCGATCAGGAACGATCCGCTTCCGCACGCCGGGTCTATACTATGAGGAATCCCAGCAAGGCCAAGGGCACGACGCGGAGGCCAGCGAAGAGCATCGTCAGGGAGGCGATGACGAGCGGCGGGTACTTACTCAGGAGCGACAAGGAGAGCACGGCGTAGGACCCCCAGCACACCGTGGCGACCACCACGTCGGTCTTGACAGAATGCGCCTTCTCATGGAACAATGCTCTGAGGGTCAAGCAGAGGACTTCGCCCAGGTCATCGATCTGAATGGGTCAGCCAGGGTACCGTATGGTTCCTTCGATCACATGGCGGTGGCCAAGGAGTGGACTCCTCTCGATCCGGGGTGGTCGAGAACAAGTACTACGATGCCGGGAAAGGCTTCGTCAAGGACATCACGGTGAAGTGTCCCCCGTCTTACAGGGTACTGGTCGAGATGAAGCACACCGGATGAGTGCAGCCCCCGCCGTGTTTGCACGCACTGGGAACCGGGAGTGGCTTCGCGGCTTCCGGTTCCCTGCGGTCGGCACGATCCCACATCCCAAAGCGCATGGAGAGAGTTATGACGACTGGCACCGGACACCTTCAGACTTCGAACGGGGCACCCTACCTGCTGGCAGCGGAGAATCTACAGAAGACTTACGATAACAAGACGGCTCTGAAGGGCCTGTCTTTCTCGCTGAGAGCAGGCAGGATCATGGGGTTTCTGGGTCCCAATGGTGCCGGGAAGACTACTGCCATCCGGATTCTAACAACCATCCTGCAGCCCACCGCGGGTAAGTTCTCTATTGCCGATATCAGCCACAACGAGCCGGACAGGATCCGTGAGGTCATAGGCGTTCTGCCCGAAAGCCATGGTTTTCCCGAGAACGTAACCGGCGCCGAATACCTCACGTACTTCGGCAGGCTCTTTGGCCAGAGAAAGCCTGAAGCCAAAAAGCGCGCCGCAAGCCTCCTGAGGGAGGTTGGTCTGGAGAACAGGGCGAGATCCCTGGTATCGACCTATAGCCGCGGGATGAAGCAGAGATTGGGTATCGCAAGGGCGCTCATCAACGAGCCACTGCTCCTATTTCTCGACGAACCTACCCTCGGATTGGACCCAAGGGGCCAGCAAGAGTTGCTCGTACTCTTGAGAAGCATCTCTCGCGATCACGGGGCGGGCATTGTCTTGTGCAGCCATCTTCTCTCTGAGATAGAGGAGGTGTGTGACGACGTGATCATACTGAGATCGGGCGAGATCGTCGCCTCGGGTACGGTAGCCGACGTCATGCACAAGACCCGGCACAACAACGTGCAGATCCGCATTCCTGAACAGTTCTTCGCGCAGGCCAAGGAAGCGCTTGGGGGCATACCGGGGGTTCTGCGAATCTCCCAGAAACGAACGAACGAAGCACTCTGCTGGCTGGACGTCGAACTCGAAGAGATGCCCGTCGAGGACCGACAAGCGAAGGAGAGTCTGCGGAACAAGTTATTGGCGGCTCTGGTCGACGTGGAGATACCGGTGCTGAACTACAGTGCTGAGGGCGTCAGTCTTCAGGACGTCTTCCTTCAGTTGACCGATGAGGAGGGCTAGAAATATGGCGGCTGCCGAGAACAAGCCTGCAAGGCGTGTAACTGTGGGATGGATGGTAGTTGCATCGCAGGAACTCTCTGCTTTGTGGCGGGGAGGGAAGATCCCGGCCCTATTCGTGCCGTTCAGCATCGTCCTAAGTTTCATGTCCTACCTTTTGGCTACAAACAAAGAGCTGAGCCTGACGCCTCCCAAGGAGATGGTTTTTTTCATCTTGCAGGTCACCATCGCGGTCGGTCTTCTTATCAGCCTGATCATTGGCGCCAATGCGATTAGCGGAGAGCGCGAGAACGGAACATTCGAAAGTTTGTTGGTAACGCCGGTAAGCCGCAGGCAGATCATCCTGGGCAGGTTTCTGGCCGCCCTATCGCCCTGGCCTTTCATTCTGGCCATCTCTACGGTGTATATGGCGCTGTTGGCCCCTACTGCTCAGACCTTCTGGCTTGCTTTGCTCCTGGTCAGCATCCTAGGAAGTGTCCTGATGATCATCTTCGCAGGGTTTGGGCTGCTTGTTAGCATCTATTCCAACTCGAACAGGACGAGCTTGTCCGTTAGCCTCGTGGTTCTTCTTCTGACCCTCGTCGAGACCCAGCTACCCAGCGGCGGACAGACAGGGAACGTTGGCTACTTGTTCAAGCGCATCGACCCCATCGAGGCGACATTGCAAGTTACGGAGAAAGTGCTTGTCAACAACAGAACAATAACCGAGATGAACAACCCTTTAGGGTCGCAAGGTTTCTGGCTCTTGTCGCCCCTGTTGGTGGCCTTATTGGTCCTGGTTTTGCTCTTTGTTCTCGGGCCTGCCCATCTTAGTTTGCACGCACGGCTTGGTTTGGAAGATAAGCTGCAGAGGCTGAGGTCTCTTCGCAGAGGCCGTTCATCCGCTCTGATGATCGTGCTCTTTCTAGCCGGCACCTTCATGTTCATTCTGGTCGGCTCCTCTCTTGCCGCAAAAGCTCTGGCTCTCGAAAGTGCGACGAAGCAAAGCAACCCGGCAGAACCCTTGCAGATCTCGATCGACAGGCGTTACGAGGTAACGAAAACCGGAGACGAGTTCGATTTCAAAACACAGGTCAAGAATGTCGATCCGCACAAACAGTCCGGCCCACTCGTGGTTGCCATGAACATAGTCAACCTGGGGAGCGGCCAACCGGTTGATCCGGAGGATTGGTCCCCGGAGCGGACGCAAGCCATAGGCTCACTCGAGTCTAGGCAAGCCTCCGAGCTGACCTGGACGATAGAATCGATCCTAAAAGGCGATTATCTCATTTATATGGTGGTAACTCCCAAACCCGTCGGCTCGACATCGACGAGTCAACCGGTAGCGAGTTCGGCGATTCATCTGACGGTCAAGCCACATACCAGACTCAACCCGGGGGGCATCATGCCGCTCGCGATCGGCACGCCGACTGCCTTGACCCTGGTGTGGTTGGGCTTGAGAGCGGTGCGGCGGAGGGAAGTCGGATGGGCCCCCGCCGCTTCAGGGTAGACACAACGCACTTACGCAGCGTCCTCCACCCCTAGTGCTAGATCTACCGAATCAACCCTCCTTGCGGGTTGAAACCGTGTGCACGTGCGGTCAGCGCCCCACTGCTGAGAAGGAGCTGAGATGGTGGCATGGACGTTCACAGGTGCGTATCGTTAATGAGTAGATTCCCGGCACCCAACTCAGTCGACGCAATGTTCTTTCGACGGAGACCGAAAGTTGGCTGACCAGAAGCATCTCTCCCAGCTTGCTACGCTATCTAGGCTCAACGCTTCCCCAAGAGTAGCAAGGCCGACAAGGATGTAGCTTACAGTGTCGGTACCCAGAAGCGCTGTGAACGTCGCCAAGAATTCTCAAAGGGGGTACCTCTCTCACCGCAGGGATGCCACCCGCTATGAAGGTCAATTGCTAGGGCTTTTCGCCTGAGCTTTTACCCCTCGACGCTGTATCTGGGCGCAACCACAGCGAGACGTGGGCGGGCTGCATCGTCTCCCTCACCACGCCCACCAGTTTGTCGTTGAGGACCTCCAGGTTCGTCTCGTCCCTGAGTTTGGCCGAGAAGTCTTCGAGGGTCTTTATGGCGTCGTACTTCCTCCTGTAAAAGCGTCTGTCTATGAACGCCTGGATGCGACGACGCAAAGGGTTGAATAAGGCAGCGATCAGCAAGGTCGAGGCGACGACCGCTAAGGTAGACTGCTCTCCCGTTAGGGCCACGAAGAACCTCTGCAACACCACGATGCCTCCGAAGTAGATCGCGATCAGCGTAGCCGTCAGAGGACCGTAGACGAGGGTACGGTTTATGATCACGCCTATGTCGAAGAGACGTGCGCGCAGTACCGCGATGCCGATAGAGACAGGGATCGCCAGCACGAACGTATCCATCAGAAGCATGCTCAGCATCCTCCGGCTCACCTCTTCAGGGCGTAGATCGACCGCCGCTCCCACGGGTGAATATGGTTGTAACAGCGCGTTGCAGCAGAGATGAACCAATGACAACATGGTTGGATGAACGGTTACTCTGAAGAGCTCAGAAGGA
>JBKPOM010000186.1:0-16520 GCA_046733115.1 Actinomycetota bacterium
CCGTAGGAGTGGCCCAGCAAGATCGTCGGCTCCCCGAGGGAGTCCACCACCGCTGAGATATCCTCGAACTCCCTTTCTATGACGTAGACTTCCTCAGGATCGCCGCTGCCGCCACGACCGCGCCGATCGACGGCGCAGATGGTGAAGTGCTGCTCGAACGCAGGCAGGACCGGCGCCCAGCGGCCGTGGTCGGCGGCCGTCCCGTGGACCAGCACTAGAGGCGGTCCTTGCCCGCTCTGCCAGTAGGCGATGGGCGTGCCGTCTTTGGAGGTAACACTCTGCTGGGACACGAGTTCCTCCTTCCCAACCCGCCGAGTTCCGGGCGGGTCTTAACCCTTTTCACCTAAAGAGCATGATGCCACCAGGCTAAACCCCCTACCAACTTCCGAGAACTTCCCTTCTACGCCCTACGGCGAATAAGCTCGAAGACGGCACGCTATGGAGGATGTGTCCAATGACCCTAGCGCGCCGCCATGCCAAATAGAGCCTCTCAGCTCTTAGAGAGAGTTTGGTAATAGGGCGAAGAACACCTTAACACCACAATTTCACTGCGAACGGCCACCAAATCGAGGTCGAAAGCCCTGCTCCGACGCTTTGCGGAGCGCCTTTTCGGGCCCATCTACACTTTGCAAAACTCCCTCTAGAGCCTGTTTGGTAAGGGTGAGGGTTAAACCTTTTTGGCGTCCTCTGGCGTACGCGGAGAATGCCCAAGGCGATAGGCACGGCGATCTCGGCCCTCAGTGAGGAAGAAGCGTGTGGCTTCTTCGAGCACTGCGGCTACCGCGTAGCGGTTCAACCGTTTTGATCACCGCTGTAGTGTCCGGTTTGTCGTGCGCCCACGTCGGGACACAGCCCCCGAGACAGAAGTTGACCGCGTCGCGCAACGCACACGCCTGTGGTAGCTCCGTGTGTTTGGTCGTTACGTGTGTTGGGCTGGCGTTAGTCGGGACGGAGAGAACCGCAACGCACCGTGAGGCTCTGGACGGCCGCCGAAGTGCTGCGCGAGTCACCTGGCGCCGCTCCCGCGGGCATCGAACGACCCATCTGCGAGGAACGCCTGAAGGCCACACGCGGACAGTGCGGGGACGAGTTGTCGGTTCGAACGTGGGAAGAAGGCCGGGCGATGACGCTTGGTCAGGCCGTCGCCGAAGCGCGGCAAGCACCCGTATAGCCGTCTGGTGACGGGTTTTATCCGCCCGTGGTGGGCGAAACCCAGGGACTATCGTTGGATCGGACCGTGGAGGGTTTCGAGCACGTAGCGGACCGCGGCCACGTAACCGCGGACCCCCATACCGGCGATCACGGCGTCCACCGCGGGTGAGATGACGGACACCCGCCGCCACCCCTCCCGCCTGTGCACGTTGGATATGTGCACCTCGATCTTCTGTACATCCACAGATTCGAGCGCGTCGTGCAGGGCGTAAGCGTAGTGGGTCCAGGCCCCGGCGTTTACGACGAGCCCGTCGGAACCCGCCGCCTCCCTTATGAAACCGACCATCTCGCCCTCGAAGTCTGTCTGCCTGAACTCGAGGTCCACGTCAGGGAACTCTTCCCCGACAAGCCTCTCTATGTCGGCGAGGGTCATGGTTCCGTAGAATTCGGGCCTGCGCGTGCCTAACGTGCCCAGGTTGACGCCGTTGAGTACGAAGACCCTAGCCAACGATGGCTCCGATCGCCTCGCGGGCTTCTTCCTCGCTCGCGGGCACGTTCATGATGGGTTTGCCGATGTCTTCGAGGAGCACGAACCTGTATCCGGCGGGTCCGTCTTTGGCTGTGCGTTTCTTGTCCGTGCCCATGGCTTCGAGCGCCCGATCCACGTCGACTCCGCGCACACGACGAGGCAGGCCTGCCGCGGCGATAAAGTCCTCGTGCACGCCGACAAGGTCCGTGCCGAAGCGATCTCGGGCGAGGGTTGCCGCGGCGATCATGCCGGCGGCGACGGCCGAGCCGTGGGGCAGGTTGTAGTTCGCCGCGGCCTCCAGGGCGTGTCCGATGGTGTGACCGTAGTTCAGGATCGCGCGCAGACCGCCCTCCAGCTCATCTTGGGCGACGATGCGCGCCTTGAATCGGACGGATTGTAGGACGAGAGTTTGCAGCGCGTCGAGGCCACCCTCGCGTGCGGGCGGGGTCAGGCTAAGGTCTGCAAAGTAGTCGCCGCCAGAAAGAAAGCCCATCTTGATGGTCTCGGCCAGCCCGTTCGAGACCTCGGTCGCGGGGAGCGTACCGAGCCATTCAAGGTCGGCGGCCACCAGTCTGGGCCTGACGAAGGCGCCGACCAGGTTCTTGCCTTCCGGAAGGTCCACCCCAACCTTGCCCCCGACCGCGCTGTCGACCATCGCCAGCAGAGAGGTCGGCAGCATGACGAGGTCAACCCCGCGGATGTAGGTCGCCGCGACGAAGCCGCCGAGGTCCCCGACCACCCCGCCACCGAGCGCGAAGATGGTGCCGTCGCGGGTCAGCCCCGTGCGGGCAAGCCTACCGACGGCGTCGGCGTAAACCCGCATGCTCTTGGACGACTCGCCGGACGGGACTTCGATCTCCCCCGCGACCCGCCAGCCTGCCCCTTCGAGGGCGTCGCGAACACGCGCGGCGTACAGCGGTCCGACGGTCGAGTCGGTGAAGATGGCGCAAAGACCCGGTTCGAGGACATCCGAGACGACCGCGCCGAGGTCGAGGCCCGTCCCGACGACGACGGGGTAGGGACGGTCGACGTGCACCTCTACCGCATCTACAGGCACCCGAGCACCTCCTCCATCACCCGCGAAGGCGGTCGTCCGTCAACCTCGATCTCGAAGTCGGCGACCCCTCTGTAAAAGGGCAGGCGTTCGGCGTAGCGCGACTCGAACTCCTGCTGGCTGGCTGCGCGCAGTGGCCTGCCGGGACCGCGGGTCCTGCGGTAGAGAACGTCGGTGTCTTCGCGCAAGAAGACCGTCGTTACGTCCCGCAGCAAGGCCCTGTTCTCCGAGCGAACCACGACGCCGCCCCCGCAGGCGACGATGCAGGGAGTCTTGCCGTCCAGGGCATCACTTAGCGCCTCGTGTTCCAGGTCCCTGAAGTGATCCTCGCCGTGCTCGGCGAAGATCTCTGGAATTTCCTTGCCAGCGTTCTTGGCGATGGCGCGGTCGAGGTCGACGAACTCGAGGCCCGTGGCGCGGGCGAGCAGGCGGGCGAGCGTGCTCTTGCCGCTCCCCATGTACCCGACGATGGCCACGGATTTATACAAGCATCAGCCTCTGGTTCCCGTCTTCGCGACTCGCGCGGTGTAAGCTCCGTAGGAGGCGCGGATGTCGGTCATGTTGTCCATGCCGAACTTCTCGAGGAACGCCTCGGCAAGCACAATCGCGGCCATGGACTCCCCAATCACCGCTGCCGCCGGCACCGCGCAGGAGTCGGCCCTTTCCTTGAAGGCCCGGGTCGGCTCGCCGGTCGCGAGGTCGACGGTGCGGAGGGCTTTGGCTATCGTGGAGATCGGCTTCATCGCCGCCGAGACCACGACGGGCTCCCCGTTGGTCATCCCCCCTTCGAAGCCCCCGAGCCGGTTGCTGTTTCGGGCCAGACGTTCGTCCTCAGGGAGGATCTCGTCCTGGACCTCGCTGGACCTACGGGCTGCAAGTTCGAAGCCCATCCCGAACTCGACGCCCTTTATGGCGTTTATGGACATCATGGCCGCAGCGAGCCTGGCGTCGAGCTTGTCGCGCCAGTCGACGTAAGAACCCAAGCCCGGCGGGCAGCCTCTCGCCACGACTACGAACTCGCCGCCAAGGGCGTCGCGGGCGTAGCGGGCGGCGTCGATCTCGGCCTTCATCCTCTCGGAGGCCTCGGGGTCGGGGCAGCGAACCTCGGACTCGTCGGCCTTGGCGGCGTCGAGTGCCGCGTTTTCTTTCGGATAGGCGACCGATCCGATCCTGTAGACCGCGCTCGTGATCTCCACCCCGAACTCGGAGAGGAGCTTCCTGGCCACCCCGCCAGCCGCTACCCTGGCGGTCGTCTCGCGGGCGCTAGAGCGTTCGAGGACGTTTCGCAGGTCGTCGAAGTCGTACTTCTGCATCCCCGCCAGATCGGCGTGGCCGGGACGGGGAAGCGTAATCTTCTCCGGCGGATCTTCTACCGGGTCGGGCGTCATCCTATGTTCCCAGTTGGCGTAATCCCTGTTCCGGATGAGCATCGCGACCGGCGAACCCAGGGTGTAGCCGTGGCGCACCCCGCCCAGAAACTCGACCTCGTCCTTCTCGATCTTCTGGCGCCCGCCGCGACCGTAACCCTTCTGCCTGCGCGCCAGGTCCCGGTTCACATCCCCCGCGAGCAGCCCCAGACCCGCCGGAACCCCGTGTACCAGGGCAACCTCGGCGGGACCGTGGGATTCCCCCGCCGTCGAAAAACCGAACCTCAAAAAACGCCTCCGAATACGAACGACAACTCGTCGTAATGTAGCATGCCTGCTTCGCAAACTTTCAGCATTTCAGCACTTCAGCATGTCAGGTCTTGTTGTCGATAGTTAGCCGGCTAACTATCTCGTTCCGTTCTCTTTGCGCCACCGGGTTCGTGAACGCCGGCAAGCGGCGCCGTAGACGGCGTGGCTGAAATGCTGAAGTACTGAAATGCTGTCTACGGCAACGAGAGTATGCCGCCGCTGTTGAGTAGATCGCCTTTGCGGCCGCCGGGGGCGCGGGCTCCGCCGCGTCCGGTTGGCCCGGTGCCCGGCGTGGCGCCTGTTCCGGTGCCCGAACTGGTGCCTGATCCGGCACCGGCTCTTCCTGTGTCGGGCACGCCGTCGCCGTCCGTGTCCCTGTTGGCGGCTCCGGCTCCTGGGCGGCCTGGGGTGCCTCCGGTGCCGGTGGTGGTTTCCGGGGTGGTCTGTTCGGGGGGCGTCGTGGTCGGCTGTTCCGGGGTTGTCTTTTCAGGGGCGAGGAGTTCCCTGAACGGGTCCTTGCTGCGGTAGGCAGCGTAGGAATTCACGTCGCGGTTCTCGACGCCTGGGAAGACGGGATTGCCGCCGGACCTGGCGTTGTCGGATTTGGCGAGGTCGGACTGGGCGAGGTCGGCTTTGTGGGCGACGGGCTTCTGGTCGGTTCCGCCCATGAAGGCGCCGGCAAGGATCCAAGCGATGACGAACAGGGCGAGCACGGCAAGGACCGGTGGTAGTATCCTGTTGTCCCGCACGAACGCGTAAACGAATCCCGTCCCGAGATCGTCAAGGCGGCGTCCGATCCAGCGCAACCTATCCGCCACTAGTCGTCTCCTCCGCTGGCTGCTCGGGGGTGGTCGTCTCGGGGACGACGGTCGGCGGGACCTCGCCCGAGGTGGCGTCGGTCGGCTGGTAGTACACGTCGGTCTTTATCTCGACCACGAGACGGGCCTCCACGGACGGGTTCAACGTCGAGGCCTCTTCCACGGGCTCCGGCGGGTGCACCGGGCAGGAGTGCTCGGAGTCGAGCAGGGGAACGCGGCAGTAGCTGACGTTGTTCACGGTCACCAGCCTTGCGAGGTTGCGCGTTCGCAATAGAAAATCCTGCATCTCGTCGTAGGTCGCCCGGAACTGCATTGTAACCGGGACGACCCTGTAGTCGCCACCACCCTCGGGCGCGATGGAAGGTTCGGGGTCTACCGAGAGCTGGGTGACGCCGGAGGCGTCCGCGATCTCCTGTACCTGGACGACGAGGGTGGGGATCTGGGGTTGGGCTGGTATCCTCTTGCTCAGCTCCAGGAGCTGGTGTTCGATGTCGGGAGAGTCGCGCCTCACTTCCTCGAGGTTGTTGACGTCCTGCTGGACTTGCGCGAGCTGGGCCTGTTTGCTTTCTCGCGCCTGCGCCTGCTCGTTGAGCCGTTGCAGGAGCGGGCTCAAAAGGAGGAAGTAGTAGATGATGATGAGCAACACTATGCCTAGCGTCCCGAGTATGAGCAAATTGCGGTTGGTCACCTCGACCCGCCCCCCGTGCTGCCTGCGTACTGCTCCCTGGGCGCCGGCGAGGCACCGCGCTCTCCCACGTGGGCGACCTCGCGCGTGTTCAGCGAGTTCCCGTTGGCGGCGAGCTCGTCTTGCGAGATGCCTTCGAGCTTCACCTCCGTGCCGTTCTGGCCGGCTATGGTGACCAGCGCCGACGCGACCTCGAAGCTTACGGCCTTTTGCGAGAACGTCTTGAGGGCAGCCTGGTCGAGCTCCGTGTTGGCCAAGTACTGGAGATTGTCCATCCGCACGACGAAGTCGGCCACGTTCTCGTAGCGGGGCAGCGCGACGCCGGTGAAGGTCACGGTGCCGGCCGGGTCGAGCGGCTGCTCGGGCGGCGCGTCGATGTCGACCGGGGAGGCCTCAGCCGTCAGGGTATCCAGGGCCGTTGTCTCCGGCACGACGAAGGCGAGGCCCTGCAAGAACTGATCCCAGGCCAGACGGGTGCTGAAGATGCCGTCTGCTATGGGCTTCTTCTCGTTGAACTGCGCCTTGAGGTCCCTGTACGGGCTCAGCTCGGCCCGGCGCGCGTTCTGCTGTGCGATATCGTCGTCCAACTTCGCGACCTGATCTTCGAGACCGTTCAACCTCAAGAGCAACAGCAGATATATACCGACCATCACGACGACAACGATGGCGCCGGCGATGAGCAGTATACCGAGAACCCCACCGCCCAACCTCTCTGCGGCGCCGCCACGCTCGTCGGAGGGAAGGAGGTTTATGCGCCTCATTCGTCCTCCATGGCGAGGCCGAACGCGACGGCGAGCACGGGCTCCATCGCCTTGAGCTGCCCGTCCTCGATGTTCGAGCGGTTGGCGGAGAGCTTGTCCACGGGCTTGCCACGGCCCGTTGGGACACCGAGAAGGTCGCCTATGTAGGCGTCGAGGCCGGGGATCAAGGCCGCCTCACCGGAGATGAGGACCCTGGAGACGTCGCGGGCGGCCTCCTGCGAGCGGTAGTGCTCGATGGAACGCTGCACCTCGTCGGCGAGCGCCTGCGCGGCGCTCTCCAGCCCACGCCTCACGTCGTAGACGAGCACGGGATCGAAGTCGCCCTCCGCTTCTTCCTGCGCTGGATCCGTCGTTTCCTCCGCCTCCTCTTCCCGGCCGTCTCCCAGGTTGACCCTCGGGTCGAGGGCCTGCCTCTCAGCCTGGTCTTCGAGGAGGTCGGCCAGCTCCATCACGGCCGCCACGAAGTCGCCGAGGCCGACGGGCACGAAGCGGGTGAGAACGGGGTCGTGGCGGTCCGCCACGACGAGGTTGGTGATCTCCGCCCCGACGTCGAGTAGGAGCACGGCCCCGTCCTCGCCGAAGAAGGGGTCGGGAAGGGTGGAGCGCGTGAGCGAGAGCGCTTTGACGTCCACGCCCTCGGGCCTCAAGCCCCCGGCCCTGACCGCCGAAGTGTAGCACGAGATCATCTCCCTCTGGGCGGCGACGACGAGGACCCGGTCGAGGTCGGAACGCTCCTCCCTGGGCCCGAGCACGACGTAATCGAGGACGGCCTCGTCGAGCGGCATAGGAATGTGGTCCTGGGCCTCGAAGCTGATGGCGTCCTGCAGGTCCTTGGGCTTCATGTGCGGAAAATCCAGGAGCCTGACGACGACCTTCTGGTTGGAGACACCCAAGGTGATGGAACGGCCCTTGAAGGAATGCGAGTCCCAGAACACCCGGATCTCGGAGGCCAATAAATTCTGGTCGGCGACTTCCCCGTCGACGATGACCCCGGGAGGAAGCCTGTGATACCCCACGTGCTGCAGCACGTACCCCGCGCCTGAGTCCTGGAGCTGGACGGCCTTGATTGACCCGCGGTCGATGTCCACCCCGATGGTCCCGGCCCGCCCGATGCCTCGTAAACGCCCCATCGTGCCTAAGCCTCAACCAGACTGCAAAGGACAACGGACCGCGCGGGAGACAGCGGAACGAGCTCTCGGTAGATCGCCGGCACGCTTACGCTCCCTCCCTAGAGACATGCCTGAGCGTGCTTACCTCTACGTCGGTCTCGACGGAGGCCTTGCGCTCGACGCTGGAATTCGGTCCAAGGACGACCCTCGCCCCGATGTGGGCGCCTGCCCCCACGACCGCACCCGCGGAGACCCAGCTCCCAGCCCCCACTTCCGCATCCCTGTCTACGACGGACCCCGGTCCCAGATAACAATGGCTCCCAACCGTGGCATCCGGGTGGACGACCGCCCCTGCCCCGACGACGCAACCGCTCCCCACCGTGGCGACGCCCGAGAGGTGGGCGAGCGGATGCACGGCCGTGAAAAACTGTCCCCCAAGGCCCCTTAAAGAGTTAGCCACCCGCAGCCTGGCCTCGTTGTCCGTGATCGCAACCACGACGTGCACCGGCTCGACAGAGAGCATGCTCTTGAGCATCTCCACATCCCCCAGCACCGGATATCCGCGAACTTTGGCCGAAAGCGCGGCGTGGGCGTCGTCGTAGAACCCGAGCACCCGGTCTCCCAGCCCGCCCGCCAGCAAGACGTCGAGCGTGACCCTCCCGTAGCCGCCAGCCCCGACGACAGCGACCCTTATCTCTTCGTCGAGCCCTAGTTGCTGTACCTGAACTTCGGGTTCAGGCATGTTGGTAGTAGTTTCGGGCTCTTTTATCTCCCTCTCCTCCCAACGGAGATCGCACCTGGCGCCGAGGGCAGTTTAGCACCGTTGCTGGCATCTTGCTCTTATGCAGACATCACGGGCCGGTCCGCCCCTAGGTCCGCCCCTATCGTCCCAAATACGGGGGTGAAACGGGGATAAAGTCAGTCGAACGCGCCTTCGAGAGGGTGACCGAGGAGGAACTCGCGCGCCGGGATGCGTCGCCCGCCCGGTACCTGAAGCTCGAGCACCTCCAATGACCCCGATCCGCAAGAGACGACCATCCGCCCATTTTCGGCCCGGATAAAACCTATCCTGGAAGGTGAGGTCCCCGTTTCCAGGACCCCGGAGCGCCAGATCTTGATCGGTCCTTGGACGTCGGGGTGGTACGTCCTGGCCCCCGTACGCGGCGCAAGGGCCCGGACCAGATCGTGCACCTCCCCCACCCCCCGCCCCCACCTTATGAGCCTGTCCTCATCCGTCAGTTTAGAAGCATAAGTAGCTTTAGAGCTGTCCTGCTCAAAGAGGGTTAGGCTATTACGCTCAAGCAAATTCAAACTCTCGATTATAGCTTTAGCTCCAGTGTTGGCGAGAAGATCCGTGAGTTCGCCGGCGTTCATCACGGGCGGTATGTTGACGGAGATCTGGAGTGCCGTGGGGCCGGTATCCAGGCCTTCGTCCATCTTCATAATGGTGATGCCGGTCTCGGATTCGCCGTTCATTATCGCGCGTTCTATCGGGGCCGCGCCGCGGTATTTCGGCAGGAGCGAGGCGTGGATGTTGTAGGCACCGTTTCTTGTGGCGTAGAGGGTATCCTGGCGCAGTATCTGGCCGTAGGCGGCTACGACGAGAGCGTCGAAGGCGGTCAGTTCGTCGCTAAGTTCGGAGATGCGGGCCGGTTGTTCTAGGGGGAGGTCGTTCTGGCGGGCGAGCTCGGCGACGGAGGTCGGAGTCGTCTTGCGTCCGCGGCCCTTGCGGGCGTTGGGCTGTGAGATCACCAGTCCGACCTCGTGGGGGGAGGAGGTCAGGGCGTGCAGGATGGTCGTGGCGAAGTCCGGGGTACCTGCGAACGCTACCTTCACGGGCTTGTGGTCATGTCTGCTGGGCGAGCAGGTGCTCGCGCCACTCGCGCATGGCGGCCTTGCGCGACTGCCTGTCCGCGCGGTCCAGGATCAGGACGCCGTCCAGGTGGTCGACCTCGTGCTGCAAAACCCTGGCTAGCATGTCCGAGGCCTCTATGCGCACGGGCTCGCCAGAGGCATCCTGGCCCGAGACTGTGACCCCGGTCGCGCGTTCCACGTCGACCTGTATCCCCGGTATCGAGAGGCAGCCCTCCGGTCCCCGTTCCGTTGTCTCGAACCTCCCGGATAGAACGGGGTTGACGATCACGTAATCTTCGTCCTCCACCGAGGCGACGAGCACGCGCTTGAGGCGCCCGACCTGGTTGGCGGCGAGGCCGACCCCGTCGTTTTCGCGCATCGTGGCGAGCATCTCTTCGGTAAGTCTCATCAGTGATTCGTCGAAGGTCTCGACCGGCGCGGCACGGGTCTTGAGCACGGGGTCTCCGAACGTTCTGATGTCGAGAGCCATTTTTACTATACCTCCTCGAGATCTAATTCAACCCGAACCGTGAGCCCGTGCGTCCTCGCTGCCGCCCTTGCGGCACCTGCCGCTGCGCGGGCCACGGCGGAGCGCCCGCGGGAGCGAAGCAGGACCCGCCACGTGCTACGGTCTCCGGTGCGCCCGAGGGGTACGGGGGAAGACATCTCGACTTCCGGTCCCAGCGCCGGCCGCAGTCGAGATTCTACCGCACCCAAGACCGCTGATTCGGAGCCCCCGAAGGTCAGCGATGCAATGTGCCCGAACGGCGGGTACGCGAGAGAACGCAACCGCGGGAGCTCGGCTTCAGCGAGAGCGTCGTAGTCGCCGCGCACCCCGGCGCGCAGGGCGTAGTGCTCGGGGAGACGCGTCTGGACGAGGAGTAGCCCACTGGCCGATTCCGCCGCGCGATAGAACAACCTGAATGCTCTCTCCACGGCGCCGATGCCGCTCGCCACTAGAAACGCGTCGGCGTCGGGTACGATCACCGCGTCCCACTCCCCATCCAGAATTCGAGGTGCGGTTCCGACCACCACGGGAGCCTCCGTGTGCTCCCGCTCGTCGGCCGTGATAAGGCCGACTTGCGTCCCAAGGACTTTCGATAGCTCGTCGCGGACCCGCTCGACACCGAGGCCCGTCGCCCAGACGCGATCGGAACCGCAATTATAGCAGGGGCCTGGCTTTTCCCTGTAACCGCAGCGGGTGCAGACGAGGGGTCCGCTCCTCCCGTGCAGGACGAGCGGCAGGTCGCAGTTCGGGCAGAGCTTCATCGTGCCGCAGTGGCTGCAGGAGACGGCGGACGCGTAGCCCAGCCGCCTGAGGACGAGGCCTGCCCTTCCTCCCCTGTCCGTGCACCGGCGGCAGGTTTCGATCAGGGTCGAGCTGAGCGCCGCGCCGGAGCACCGCATGTCTACGATGCGGACGGCCGGCCACCGCCCGGGCCGGCTCGCGGGAAGCTCCCGCACACGCTCGCGCCTGCGAACCTCGGCGGCGTGCAACTTGAGCGAAGGAAAAGGCGAGAGGAAAAATACCGCGGTCCCTTCCAGGCGGGCGCGCTCCAGCGACACGTCCCTGGCGTGCACGGGGAGACCGTCGTGACCCAGCTCGGCCTTGTGTGCGTCGTTCGGTTCGTCCACCACGCAGATCGAACCCGGCCGCGCAAGCCCGAGCAGTGCGGCCGTCCGGGTTCCGACCACGACGTCGACGGCCCCATCGCGGGCGGCCTCGTAGACGTCGGTGCGGCCGCGGCCGAGCCCACCGTGATAAGTGGCGACCGTGTGTCCAACAGGCAATACCTGACGCAGGTGGTCCACCATCCGCTCGACCGACCTTACCTCCGGGACCAGCACCAGGACCTGGTTTCCATCCCGCAGCGTAGCGGCCGCGATGGCCGCCACGGCGTCCCCTTCCTCGCGCATGGTGGTCCTCCACAAGAAGGCACCACCGTTCTTTACGGCGCCCGTCGCGGTGCGCGAAAATGGACGTGCCGGTGCACCAGCGTCGCCGCTCGTGGTCAGTAGCGGGGCGGGCTCCGGGCGGCGCACGAGCCTCACCGCGCCTCTGCGGACGAGCTCCCGTAGCGCGCTTCGGCTGGCACCGGTCTCCTCGAGCAGGGCTGAGGTCGTGCTGGAGCCCCCGCTCTTTTTCAACGTCACGAACAGGTCTCGCTGGCGAGGGGCGCGGGACAGCTCGGGGTCGGCCGCGGCTCGAACCAAGGCCCATTCCACCGCCCGAGTCTGCGGCGCACATGGGTCGAGGATGATGCGCCCTCGGGATTCCGCCTCGCGCAGGCCGTCTGGGCCGAGGGCACGTTTCAGGACCGTGCGCGTCACCGTGCTGCCAACGTTCCACGGCTGGTCGGGGATTGGCTGGAGCAGGCGGTAGCGTCCGGCGTCGATGCCAGGTGGAAGGGCGGCCCTCAGCACGGTCGGCAGGGGAACGGCGGCGTTATCGGAGATCTTGAGGCAAAGCTTTACCAGCTCGGGCTGCAATGAGAGATCCGGCACCACAGAGAGCACGTCTTCGCGGGCGTGGTCATCCCCCTCGAACCCGACCACGATGCCGAGGCGATGCCGGCCCGAGAGCGGCGCAACTACCGCTGCGCCGACCCGGATTTCGGGGCGCAGACGCTCCGGTATCTCGTAGCTGAGGGGAGGCAGGGCGTGCGTGGGTATAAGCAGGCTCACGTGTGCGGCGTACGTGCGCCTGGACGTGCGGGTGGCCTTCTGGCCCGATTTCCTCGCCAACTAGAAGCCGGCGGCGCGGCGGAGATCGTCGGCCCGTGGGGTCTCCTCCCAGGCGAACCCGGGCTCGCGGCGTCCGAAGTGGCCGTAGGCCGCGGTGCGAGCGAAGATGGGGTAACGCAAGCCCAGGTCGCGGATGATGGCGCCTGGCCTCAGGTCGAAGTGCTCCTGCACCAGCGCGCCCAGAGTCCCGGGGTCCACCCTGGCGGTGCCGAACGTCTCGACCATCACGCTCACGGGGTGGGCCACGCCGATGGCGTAGGCAACCTGGACCAGGCATCGCCCGGCCAGCCCGGCCGCGACGAGGTTCTTCGCCACCCACCTGGCGGCGTAGGAGGCCGAACGATCCACCTTCGTCGCGTCCTTGCCCGAGAAAGCGCCGCCACCGTGCGGGGCCGAACCGCCGTAGGTGTCCACGATGATCTTGCGCCCCGTCAGGCCAGTGTCGCCCTGGGGACCACCCGTCACGAACCGTCCGGTGGGGTTCACAAGGATTTCGGCTGTACCGGGATCAAAGAGGTCCTCTGGCACCACGGGTTGGATGACCGTCTCCAGGAGGTCGTCTTTGATGCGGGCCTCGGCGCCCTCGCGATGTTGGGCGGAGATCAGGATCTTCTCGACGGCGACCGGCGTGTCTCCTTCGTAGCGGACGGTCACTTGGCTCTTGCCGTCGGGCCTCAGGTAGTCGAGGGTGCGGCTCTTGCGGACCTCCGAGAGACGGCGGGTCAGGGCGTGGGCCAGCGTGATCGGGAGCGGCATCAGCTCTTCCGTTTCCTCGCAGGCGTAGCCGAACATCATCCCCTGGTCGCCTGCGCCTATCTCGTCGAGGGCCTGATCATCGTCCCTGATCTCCAGCGCCCGGTCTACCCCGATGGCGATGTCGTCGGACTGGGGATCTATCGAGACGATCACGCCGCAGGTCTCGGCGTCGAAGCCGAACTTGGCCCTGGTGTAGCCGATCTCAGAGACCGTCTCGCGCACGAGCGTCGGTATGTCCACGTAAGTGGAGGTCGTTATCTCGCCGGCGACGACGACGAGGCCCGTGGTAACGAGCGTCTCGCAGGCCACGCGGCTCATCGGGTCGTCCGCCAGGGCGGCGTCGAGGATGGTGTCGGAGATCTGGTCAGCTATCTTGTCCGGGTGGCCTTCGGTGACGGACTCGGAGGTAAAGAGATGCGTGGTTCTTAGTCTCTGATCGTCCGCCGCGTTCCAGGTGGTCGGACCAGCCGCTCTCTCCACCATTCCTATCTCTGCCTTTCCATCTCGACCATCATGGTGTCCAAAATGACCCGGGCTACCTCTTGTTTGGAGGCCCTGGGGACGAAACGCTCCTCCTCGCGGCCGACGACGTAGACCTCGTTCTCGTCGGCGCCGAAACCGACTCCCTCCCCGGAAATGTCGTTGCCGACCACAAGGTCAGCCCCCTTTCGCCCGAGCTTGTCGCGGGCGTCGTCCAGAGGGTCCCCGTGCGTCGCCGCGAATCCTACCACAAAGAGGTCAGGGTACCACTCCGTGATGGAACCGAGTACGTCGTCCGTCGGGGCGAGCTCGAGGTTGGTGGTTCCCTCGCGGCGCCGTATCTTCTCCCCCACCGGCGAAGCCGGCGTGAAGTCCGAGACCGCGGCGGCCATGACGAGCGCATCCGCTTGGGCGGCGAGATTCAGAACAGCGTCCCGCAACTCCCCCGCCGACGCTACCGCATGACTCTCTGTGCCGGGCTCGACCGTCTCTACGTTGGCGGCCACCACGGTGACGTCGGCTCCCAACCGCAGAGCCTCGCGCGCCACAGCGAGCCCCATCTTCCCCGAGGAACGGTTCCCTATGAAGCGCACGCTGTCGATGGGCTCCCTAGTCCCACCCGCCGTCACGAGCAACCGCAGCCCCTCCATCGGCCCACCGAGACCACCGAAAAGTTTCGCGACGATCTCCCCCGTGCTCGCCATACCACCCCTCTCGCCTTCCACCACGCGGTAGCTGTTCTCTCGCAGGAGGTCAAGGTTCTTCCGCACGGCGGGATGGTCTGCTGTGGCGGCATCCAGGTCGGGGGCGACGACGGTGGTTGCGCCGGAGCTACGGTCGAGGCCTTGGGCCAACCGGGCCACGGCCTCCGCCGTGGCCGGAGCGTAGAGCTCCGCCTCCGGCGCCTCCGAGGGTTCGTCCACCAGAGCAGCACCGCCGAAGGCCGCAGGGCCGACGAAATCGCGGGCTTTGGGGCTAAGGATAATCTCTACGCGGTGGCCGGCTTCGGCGAGTTCGCGGGCGACGGCGGGGATCGCCAGGGCGCCCGGGGAGGCTCCGACGGAGATCAGGATCAAGGAAACGTGTGAGTTTGTGCCCTGTTAAGCCACGCCCTCGTCTTCGGGGGCGCCGGTGTCGACGTCGGCGGCCTGGGGGACACCGCCCCCGCTGGGCGGGCTGATGAAGTCGTCGGCGTCGGCAGCCCCGGCTTCCTCCTCCGTCTCGTCGGCGGGCAGCCTGAAGGAGACGTCGAGCTTATCCTGGCGCAGCTCCTCGATGGCGATGGTTAGGGGATGCTGCGAGCGGGTGTGGACCTGAGGGCCGGGGATGCCGAGGGCATCGTTCAGCCCGAGCGTCGAGGTGTACTCGTTGATCTGGCGCGCCCTCTTGGCGCTAGCCACGGCGAGGCCGTAGCGAGAGTCTACCTTGTCTAGAAGCTCGTCTATCTTAAGGTCGTGCAGCACTGTTGCCTCCTCTTACTATCGATTCCATCTTGTCAATTATGTCGTTACGGGCCTGCTCGCGGTTCCCGTTTATGACCTCGTGGTCGAACTCGCCTGTGGCCGCGACCTCCCCTACGGCGGTCGCGAGCCGGCTCTCCATCGCCTCTTCCGTCTCGGTCGCCCTTCCGGTGAGCCTGCGACGGGTTTCCTCCAACGAGGGGGCCCGGACGAAGACCATCACCGCATCGGGGCGTTTCGTCTTTACCTGCCTCGCGCCCTCGAGCTCTATCTCCAGGATCACGGACTTCCCGGCATCGAGGAGCTCCTCGACCTTCTGCTCGGGCGTCCCGTAGAGGTTACCAGAGTATTCGGCCCACTCCAGGAAACGGTTCTCACCGATCCAACGCTCGAACTCCTCCCGCGAGAGAAAGATGTAGTCTCTTCCTTCCTCCTCGCCGGGACGGGGATCTCGCGTCGTCGCTGAAACGGAGTACGCCAGCTCCGGCACGGACTCGAGCGAGTCCTTTATCAACGTGGACTTCCCCGCTCCGGAGGGTCCGGAGACGACGATCAGCCTTCCTCGCACCCTAGAGCCCTGATGAGACGGTCCCTCTGTCCGTGCGTGAGGCCGACGAGCGTCTTCGAACGGCTGATGCTCGCATCCCTCATGAGCCGCGTGACCTTGATGCGCCCCATGCCTTTGACCGCGAGGAGCATCTCCTCGATCTTGGCGCCCTTCAACTCCTCGGAAGGGTCCATGAGCAGGTCGTAGATCTTCAGGTTCCCGCTCTTGAGGTTCCGCTTGGCAGCAGCCCTGGCGAATCTTACCCTGTTGGCCTCCTCGAGGGCGTCTCTGCGCTCGTCGATCGTCCGTTCTGGTGCCCGCCTCAACATTGACGGCTTAGTATATCATCGGGCACAGTTGGGCGTAGAGGCGCGACGCGCGGACCCGGCTCAGGAATACGTTATGGCGGCGGCAAGATCATCCTTTTGCGGGAGTCGCCGCATCCGCAGAAGGTGCTACGCTGCGTTGCGGGATAGGAACGAAGAAGGAGCGCTGACCATGGGTGTCATAAGTCAGGATCTCTCCTCCGCGGGGATGGCTGCCGCCATAGAGGCCAACTGGATCGGTGTATTCGGGCACTGGAGCCACACGCCACGCACAGAGGCCCACGATGAAGAGCCCGATCTGCGCTGGTACCTCACCCCCGGGGTACCCGCCCTCCTCTTCAACCACGCCTACTTCACCAAGCTCGCCCAAGAGGAGGACGTCGACGCCAGGATCGAAGGTGTGTCGTGGGGAGTTTCGCCGAGCGAGAGGTCCCCTTCATGTGGTCGGTGGGCCCCTTCACCCAATCCACCGATCTTGGCGCACGCCTCGAGTCCCGCGGCTTGTCGCGGGCGGACGAGGTGCCGGGCATGGCGGTGGACGTGCAAGCGATAAACGAGGACGCCCCCT
>JBKPOM010000187.1:0-6196 GCA_046733115.1 Actinomycetota bacterium
ACAAGAACATCCAGCCGACGGTGTGACAGCGCTGCGGCATTGAGCACGGCAGCAGGGCGTGGCCGCTGTCCGGTTCAGGCTCCGATCGGTGGCAGGCGCGGCTTGGGGGCGCTTGTCGGCGGTGAATGTTCTCCGGTAGTGGCTACCTAATCCTCGCCTGACCAGGCGTGAACATAGGCTATTCTTGTCGCCGAAAGGAGCTTTACCGCCGCTACCCCCCTCATTTTCGCGCGGTGAGACTAGTCCGTTAGCATATATTGCTTGAGTTGCTTGAAGGGGAAGCTGGTAGAAGCCAAGGTAATTTACCAGACACGCCCTAGTGCCTGTCCAGCTTGCGGGCTATCTCCTTGTGGTCAAGCCGGTAGCAGATCGAGCGGCCGTGGGGGCAGGTGCCCGGGGAGCGACTCGTAAGCCAGTCCTTGATCAGCGCCTCCATCTCCTGGTGGGAGAGCCTGTCGCCAAGCTTTACCGCCGAGTGGCACGCTATGGTGGCGAGGATCCTCTCCTCCCTGCTCATCCCTGGCGCCGTACTCTTCATGGCGGATACCGCCTCCTTAAAGGCTCCAGCCACGTCGCGATCTGCCAGGGTGGAGATCACCGCGTTTATCCTGAAGGAAGCCTTGCCGAATGGCTCTACCTCAAACCCGTAGACCGAGAGCTCCTCAAGGGCATCGGCAGCCTCCGCGGCGTCCTGGGGTGGTAGGTCGACCACCTCCGGGACGAGAAGCGACTGTACGGTGGGCATCTGCTCGTCTTCAGGGTCGGTGAGCTTGTCGAGCAGAGCACGCTCGTGTGCTACGTGTTGATCGACCATCCACGCCGCTAGTGGCTCGTCTACGAGGATGTAGCCGGAGCCTATCTGACCCACCACGCGCAGGTCGCTAAGGCGCGGCAAGTTCCCTCGCTCTACGCCGGGCGCGGACCCAGCTCGTGAGAGGGAGGCGGAAGCTTGTGCTATGCGCTTGCGCTGCTCCGAGAGGGCGGGGGCCTTTGGTGGGTGGGAGCTGGAGCTCTTGGAGGTTCCGAAGAGGCTATCCGAAGAGATCGAACCTCCTTCCTCGTTGCCGGCCAATTTTGTGGCGGTAGGTACGGGAGCGGTCGTCTCGTTCGGTGGGTGCTTCTCCGTAGGACGACGTTCCGCTTCAGCCAACGGCGCTTCGGTGCCGCTCTCGGTGGCCGGAGGTAAGGAAGCGCCCGGGGTTTCGGATTGTGCGTTGCGCCCCTCCTGGTCCGGAGCGGGATCCCCCGTTCCTTGTATAATGTTGCGGATCGCCTCGCTTATCGCCTGGCGCACCCCCTTCTCGTCCGAGAAACGCACCAGCTGCTTGGTGGGGTGCACGTTGACGTCCACCTGGTGCGGATCAACCTCAACGCACAGTGCCACAGGCGGGTAGCGGCCCCCAGGTACGGTAGCTCTGTAGGCGTCATCTATGCCCTTGGTCAAGGCCTCGGCCCTGACCCACCGGCCGTTTACGGAGAGTGTCTGGCGCGAGCGGCTGGCCTCGGTAATGCTTGGCAACGCTGCGTAGCCCTTAACCTTGAAGGCGCCCGACTCGTAGTCCACCCGTCGCATCGCCCTTGCCTTGCCCACACCGTAGAGCTGGGCGAGGCGTTCGATGAGATCCTTGGCCGCGGGTAAGGAGAGGACCTCGCGACGCTTCTCAGTGAGACGAAACATTACCCGAGGATGGGCTATGGCGAGATTGGTCATCGTCTCCACTATGGCTGCTCGCTCCGCGCGGGCGCTCTTGAGGAAAGCCCTCCTCGCCGGAACGTTGTAGAAGAGCCTATCGACCAGCACGGTGGTGCCTTTGGAGTGCGAAGCGGGGGAGACGGTGACGTTTCCGCCACCGTCGGTTGCGACGTTTGTCCCTGCACCTTCACCGGTCGAGGTGGTGAGGGAGAAGGCCGAGACGCTGGCTATGGAGGGCAATGCCTCACCGCGGAAGCCCAGGGTCATGACAGACTCTATGTCTGTGGCGGTGCGGATCTTGCTTGTTGCGTGCCTCAAGACGCTCAGCTTGGCGTCTTCTTCGTTCATGCCCGAGCCGTCATCCCTGACCAATATGCGCTCGCGGCCACCGTCGGCTATCTCTACCACTACGCGCGTGGCACCGGCGTCCAAGGCGTTCTCGGAGAGCTCCTTCACCACAGAGGAAGGGCGGTCGACTACCTCTCCGGCGGCGACTTGCTGAGCTACAAGGGGATCGAGTAGCGCTACCTGAGTCAAGAGACCTCCGCACGTCGATTACACACAGTTGATTCTACTGGTCGGATCGTCGCTGATCACGATGGATGTGTGTTACGGGATTGGCTTCTAGAACGGGAACTGTCCGAATCGCGGCGAAAGGCATAACGATGAAATGTCCTTCTGTATGGCTCTAGCGCTCTGAGCAAAGCGATTCACCACGGCCGCCCCTCCCTAGCGCGTGGAAGGATCGGTTTTAAGGCGTCGAGAACCGGCGGGTAGAGAAAGGACCGCCAAGGGTAGCACGTTGGTTTGAAGGAGCTTTGCGGATCGCCTTAGGGGCCTGCCGCCTCAGAGCCAAACCCGGCGAGGGAGAAGCCTGGATCACTGGCATCTGCCACGATCCGACGGGAAAGCAAGCCCCCAGCATAGTCCAGGAGGAGGGGACCGTTCGCATCGCCGAGACCGAGCCATCCTTCGAGCGCATCCCGGCCGTCTTCGGCGGCATCCCCAGCTACGAGCTTGCCATAGGCAAGGGACGACCCTTTGCGCTGACCGTCGAGACCGGCGCGAGCGAGTTCGAGATGGATCTTGGCGGCGTGCCCCTGAGCAGCCTGAAGGTTAGGCAAGGGGCGGGCAGGTTCGAGCTCGACTTCTCCGCTCCCAACCCCCAATCCATGGAGTTGCTCGAGGTCTCGAGCGGCGCAGCGGGTATAGAGCTAGAGAACCTCGCCAACGCCAACTTCTCAGAGATGCGCCTCTCCGGGGGAGCTGCCGGATACGAGGTCGACTTCGGGGGCACGCTCTCGCGGGACGCCGAGGCGAAGGTCGAGGCCGGCTTGAGCGGGGTGGAGATCGAGATTCCCGCGTCTACTGCGGCGAAGGTCATTGCCGAAACCACTTTGGGAAGCGTGGATGTGGGCGACGATTTCACCAAGAGGGAGGGCTCTTTTTTGACGGAGGGTGCTTTGAGCGGGAACGCTCCGGTCCTGACGATCCGCGCGGGGGTAAGGCTGGGATCATTGCAGCTTAGGGCAAGGTGATCCCACCAACCTCACAGGAGTCGACCTTCCCAACCAACCCAGATTCTTGAAGTGTACAGGCGAGATGCCGGCGTGCATCGAGACGGGTCACCCACCACGACCAGCCCGAGGGCGGCTGAGGGTGGGCTCCGACGTAGCTATCTGCCCGACCGTCCATGGAGGCGCTACGCGCGCCCTGGCGGACGGCGGGTCTCAGTCGGTCGGACCGGGGCAATAAACTGGGTGCTCCGAAGTTTGCCAAGAGTGCTCCATGTCTAGTTCCCTTGAAGGTTGCGCCTGGACCCTTAAGGGTACATAGTTGTGAACGTCTAACGACTGGGATGGCGCAATGCGTGAGCTGCAGCTCCCGAAGCACTTCGAGCCGAGCCGCGTAGGCGAAGTTTGGCGGGTCCCATACGAGGACCGCGCGCGTGAGGCTGAGGCGTGGGCCGACAAGCACGGTATGGGCCCAGCGGCAGAGGACCCCTTTCGCCTCTGCCTCCTCGCCGTCGACGTCCAGAACACGTTCTGCATCCCGGACTTCGAGCTCTTCGTCGCTGGGCGCTCTGGCACGGGCGCTGTCGACGACAACCGTCGTCTGTGTGAGTTTGTCTACCGCAACCTCGGCACGATCACGCAGATCATTCCGAGCCTCGACACCCACCATGCGATGCAGGTGTTCCACGCGATCTGGCTCGTCGACGAGCACGGCGACCACCCGTCGCCCTACACGCTCGTCTCGGCCGAAGACGTCGCGGCCGGCCGCTGGAGAACGAACACCGCGGTCGCCGAGGCCCTCGGGATCGGCGTCGACTACGCCGAGCGCCACCTCGCTCACTACACGCGGCGGTTGGCCGAGGGCGGGAAGTACAACCTAACCGTCTGGCCCTATCACGCCATGCTCGGCAGCATCGGGCACGCTCTCGTCTCGGCGGTCGAGGAAGCTGTCTTCTTCCACGGCATCGCCCGGCACAGCCAGCCCGACTTCCGGGTCAAAGGGAACAACCCGCTTACCGAGCACTATTCGATGCTCGGCCCGGAGGTGACCGAGGGACCGGACGGCGATCGCCTCGGGGGGAAGAACACCGAGCTCATCGAAGAGCTGCACACGTTCGATGCCGTAGTCATGGCCGGGCAGGCGAAGAGCCACTGCATGGCCTGGACCATCGATGACCTCCTGGAGGAAGAGGCCGCCGGGGAGCGGCTTGCCGAGCGCACCTACCTCTTGGAGGACTGCACGTCTCCGGTCGTCGTGCCCGGCGTCGTCGACTACACGGACGAGGCGGATGGCGCATTCGAGCGCTACGCGGCCGCGGGCATGCACGTCGTTCGTTCGGTGGACCCGATCGAAAGTTGGCCGGGCCTGGCGGAGCGTGAGGCATAACCCGGCGTGCAAGCATTCCATTAAACTGCCTAGAAGGTAGGTGTCCTCGGAAGTTCGGTCATCAAAGTCCCTCGAAAGCCAAAAGCTTGGCCGCTGGGAGGATGCATCAGGATAGCCTCCTGGGGAGCCCGAACCGCTGCTGCCGAATGGGGCAACATCGTAAAGGCATCATTTGACGTTTTCTTAGGAGATCTTGCCCACAAGCTGAGATTCCCTCCTAACTCTACCCGTGAACAAGAAAGGCAGCTTTGGGATTCACCTAGCGGAGTGATGATTTACAGATCGCCGGAAGAGATGAAAGATCTCATCAGCCAGTTAGACGACAAAGGCAACGATTTTTGGGACGCAGAGCTTGCGCGGGTGAAACTAGATATATTGCGCCAAGCATCTGTTCAACCCAAGGCCGTAGATGCCCTGCAAGCGGAACTCGACCGTGAGCGCAGTAGAGCAGCAACCCTTAAGAAAAGACTAGGAGAGCTAGAGAGTTCTTCTGAACCTTGGTGGCAAAGAATACTCAGACCGTGAACATGATCCCATACGCCAGCTTGCCACTAAAGCGGTTCTCATATTGAGTGGGCCTGTGGCGTCGGGCCTGTGGCGTCCTGTAGCCGCAATGCTCGAAGAGACCTCGGCCAGGGCCTCACTCGCGGCCTCAAAGAGGGCATCGAGCGTCCTGGCCTTCGCCTTGCTGATGAGGTTCTTCACCTTCGAAAAGGCTCCTTCTATAGGGTTGAGGTCCGGCGAGTAGCCCGGCAGGAGCCGCAGCTGGCATCCCCTCTGTTCGATGAGCTCCCTGACCCACTTGCTCCTGTGCACCGAGAGGTTGTCCATGACGACAACCCGCCCGCGCTCATTTACACCAGTAGTACGCCAACCCGTACGAACAACGGCGAACCAAGGCGGGGAGTACGAAGGCAAGATTTGTCATTTTGCAGCTATTTCTGAACAGCAGCGAACATTCATGACAGAAAGGCTCTGACTTTGCACGGCGGAGGTCAGGGGTTCGAATCCCCTCGTCTCCACTCTAGAAATCGCTGTTTTGCAGGATAAACGTAGCAAAGGAAGAGTAGCCCGGAAACTGCCACGATCCTCGCTGAGAGTTACCTGAGGATCGACGTCTATAAGAACCAGCTACGTACTGTTTCAGCGCCGGAACGTGTCAGCCCGGAGTCTATCTCGCGCGCGAAAGTCGCTACACCGAGGAAGAGAAGAACCTCCCATATGGCTTGCCCGCTTCCTCACTTGACTCTCGATTAAAGATAATCGATAATTATTGGCATTAGGGAACCTGGAGTGCACACTAATCGGGTGTTGGTGTGCGGGCCTGCAGGAGAGGAGGACAAGTGGACACAAACACCAACGAGATACTCGGCACGTTCCACGGCGATGAGAACTTCCCTATTGATTGGAAGGAGGGGGAGGCGGATCTCTTCTGGATCCTGGATGACCTTCACTGTCCGAATCCGATCTCTCCGATGTTCTTCGACATCGGCGGGTGGTGGCTCACGTGCGACCACATGTTTCGCAGGTTCGGCACTCCATTCGCCTCCGACTGGATCGCCAAGCGGGTAAACGGCTATCTCTACACGGCCGCTGTCCCGG
>JBKPOM010000188.1:0-3267 GCA_046733115.1 Actinomycetota bacterium
AAGGTCTCCGAGGTGCAGGTGGCGCTGATGTACCGAAGCCTCTACACTCAATGTTAGATGAGCGAAGAGCGCATTACGCAAGAGGATCTGAAGGTGCTCGCCGAGTACGGCAGGACTATGCTCAGTGTCCAGCTCTTCGAGTTTACCTCGATGGGTCTCGTTCAGATCAACCAATCCGAACCTCCAGAGAAGATGCCGTTCGACAAGGCTTGGAAGCAGGTGCAGCCGCTCTTCGGAATGACAGCGGGACAGCTCAGGAAGGAACTTGAGAAGCAGGGTAACGTTCCTGACGATCTGCTGGATGAGATACAGATTGCCATGAACACGCGCAACAAGCTGACGCATTATTACCTGCTTGAGTTTAGGATGCGCAGCTTCTCCGCTGGTGGTGTGCCCCGCGAAGCGGTGGAGGAGATGATGATGGTACATGCGTTGTTCCGAGACCTGAACGTGAGGCTGGATGCGCTCATGCATCAGCGAGCTAAGGAGCGCGGCTGGGACCTCAACGATCTTGGCGGTCTTACTGAGCAGGACTTGCGAAGGATCACTGCCGAGGTCGAATCTGACGAGCAGCGATGAACTGATCGGCGAGGCCTTGATGGTGGGGGGTTGGCACTTGCTCTGGCCACACGCTTACGGGGTAGGCAATGGCTTGAGGGTGTGAATAAGCACGAGACGAAGCGGTCCCTAGCCCGACGGACACCAATGCATTTAGCGAACGACTATATCCACCCCACGCCCCGAGGAGGTAGGTGCCGCATCCGTATCTACATCCCTGAAGAAGAGATCGATGCCCCAGTCGTGATCTGCTCTGAGTTGTGCTCGAACGAGGGAGCGCCCGTCACCTACGCAGCGGAGCAGCTGGCGGCGGAGGTGATCCGCTACAACCACCTGCGCACGCCCCTTGTCTGGATCGAGCACTACCCTCCGGAGACAACGAACAATCGAACGGAGATCTTCAACCTGGTGAGCTTCTCCAGCTACGAGGTCACCGAGCGGGGACCCTATCTGGGGGAGGTTCGCTTCCTGAGAGCTTCTACCCCGCCCTCGTATCCCCGCTTCATCCACTGGCTCACCGCCCCTTCAGTGACGCCCAAAGCCAGAGCTATCTCCCTTTGATTC
This sequence comes from Actinomycetota bacterium, assembly GCA_046733115.1. Classification (GTDB taxonomy): domain Bacteria; phylum Actinomycetota; class Rubrobacteria; order Rubrobacterales; family Rubrobacteraceae; genus Rubrobacter_D. The sequence continues at coordinate 1,123 of JBKPOM010000188.1, forward strand.
CAACCCTGCTGCTTAAGTTCCTAGGCTCTGAAGCGACGACCCTCTCGCCAATCGGTAGCCTGGCTCGACAGCGTCTTCTCCATAGTGCCCCTCATAGCTTTAGATCTTTCCGCAGAGATCGGTAGATGACTTCCGCGCTCATTTCCTGCTTCCTCTCTGGAGGTGCTGCGGAGCTGGATGGCCCGGAAGCTGTGGGTCATCGTATATTTCGTTCAGGTAGAGAAAAGAGGGAGAAAGCCCATGAACAGCTGGACATTGGATAAGGAACGTTGGACCTGGGGCGGTACGGTGCGCTACGCAACCTTCGAGGAAGGACCTCCCCTCGTCCTCGTCCACGGCACACCCTTCTCCTCCTACGTCTGGCGCAAGGTCGCCCCGGCTTTGGCGCAGACGAGTAGCGTCTACGTTTTCGACCTATTGGGTTACGGATCTTCCGAAAAACACGAAGGCCAAGATGTCTCTTTGGCTGCCCAGAGCAGGATACTGGCTGAGCTGTTGGATCACTGCGAACTCGAGAACCCTAATATCGTAGGCCACGACTTCGGCGGCGCAATAGCGCTAAGGACTCACCTGCTGGAGGGTCGAGATTTCGGCGCTATAGCTCTGATTGATCCGGTGGCGCTCTCTCCTTGGGGTTCACCCTTCTATCGGCTCGTGCAGGAGAACAGTGGGGTTTTCAGGCAGATTCCGGCGTATATGCATCGGGCGATGGTGGCAGCTTACATAAGGGATGCCACCTACCACCCGATGGACGACGAAGCGATGGAGCCTTACCTTGAGCCGTGGCTGAGGGCGGAAGGCCAAGACGCCTTCTACCGTCAGATCTCTCAGAACGACCAACGTTACACCGACGAGATTGAGCCTCGCTACGCTGAGATCGAGCGCCCCGTGCTCATACTATGGGGCGAGGAAGACAGGTGGATACCCCCTTCCAAGGGCGAACAACTCTATAAGGCTATTCCCGCTTCAGAGTTGCGAATGATCCCTCGATGCGCTCACCTAGCACAGGAAGACGCGCCTGAGACGGTAATCGAGCACCTAACGGGCTTCTTCTCAAGCCATGCCACCGGATAGTAGGGAACCCTCCGCGAGTACACGGCACAGGCCAAGATACTCAAAGCTTCCGAAGTGTTGCGAGCCCGTACTTGTAGTAAGCAGCGCCCCGAGATTCGGGAGAACCCGTGATGGATAGCATAAGTGTTGCTGTAGGGCGTGTCTGGTAACTGCCGGGCGACCGTGATCATCGCCTCGTTGGTGATTTGGTTGACCGCATGAATCGGTAAACAGATCCTGGACGGAGGCGTTCTCGGTAACGCTACTGCAGCTCACAACGCCAGCTATTTGTCGTCTTTGGCCCATTCGACCTCTACGTCTCCGAGCCGACGGAGCATATCCTCGCTCATGTGCGTCAGGATCAGCCTGCGGCACCCGAGAGGAGCCGGGAAAGAGCGCCTCCATCGCGCCGTGGACCCTCCTCTGCAGGCCGGGAGGCCTACCGTGTCGTTCGCCCCGGAGGCGTGGTCGCAGCGGCGGCGATCTCGCGCTTCGCCTCCACCCATGACGGTCTGCTCCGAGGCTTCCTGGAAGACCCCAGGTTCGAAGAGATCGTCGAGCGCGATGTCCGCGAAGGGCAGCATCGCAACCCGACCGGAAGATCCGAGTGGTTCACGACCGCCTACTTCCACCTCCCTGAAGAGTTGCGCGACGAAGTGATCGAGGCAGGCTTTAAGCTCGAAGCGCTCGTGGGGATCGAGGGACCCGCCTGGGTCTTGCCTGACCTCGACTCTTGGCTCGAAGACCCGCCGCGGCGCTCGAAGTTTCTGGACGCCATTAGGCGAGTAGAAACGGAGCCTAGTTTATTCGGCGTCACCGCACACATCCTTGTCGTTGGTCGTCGTCGCTGATGGAAGCTTCGAGAACCCTCAATACGCCTTGAACTTCCGAGAATTCACCTTCTGAGACTGTTTGAAAAAGTGAGGAGGCAGGTCGATGACGTACGCTCTGACGCATGAAAAGGAGCTACTCAACCGACCTCACCGATGCCGAATGGGAGTGTCTCAGGTGCCATCTTCCGCCTCCCAACAAGCGAGGACGACCCAGAATCCACAGCACCCGCAAGATACTCGACGCGGTCTTCTATGTGCT
>JBKPOM010000189.1:0-4305 GCA_046733115.1 Actinomycetota bacterium
GGGGCCAAGCCCAAGAAGGGCTCCAAGGTGCACGCGGCGGTGGACACTTTGGGGAATTTGCTCGCCCTGCATGTAAGCCCGGCCAACGAGCAACAACGAGCAAGACAGGGGAGGGGTCGAGGAACTGGCCGAGGCCATCCAAGAAGCGACCGGAGAGTCGGTGGAGCTGGCCTACGTCGATCAAGGATACACCGGGGAGAAAGCCGCCAAAGAGGCGGAGGCCCACGCCATGAGGTTAGAGCTCGTAAGGCACGAAGAAGCCAAGCGGGGCTTTGTGTTACTGCCGCGCCGGTGGGTAGTGGAGCGAGATTTCGCATGGGCATCGCGCTTTCGACGCTTGGCGAAGGATTACGAGAGGCTACCCGCCACTTTGTGGCGGGGTTGCACTTCGTCGTCTTCGCTTGCCTCTTTCTCCAGCAAGCGATCGGTATTCTCACCACGGGTTCATATCACGCTCTTAGACGGCGATCTACTCTTGTCCTTCGCTTCCCTTTGATGGTGAGTAGGGTCGCAGCCATAAAGAGACGTGCGCCGGTGCCATCGTCTCCCGCACAACGCCCACGAGATCGCTGTTTCGTCCATCGCCCGCCTCGCGCCCCTACGGACGCTCTCTTCTATACGGGCCTCTTCCTCCGCGCCAACCCCGCCACGAGGGGCGCCGGCCCTGCGCACCGTGGGTTCGGCGAGGGGATCGTAAGCCGCACCGGTCGGTTGGCTCGTTGCGGCCTCCCTTGTGCCTCTGCCTGGCTCGCCGGCGACGTCGCCCATCGGGGCGGACACCGAACCGGCCGCACGGTCGAGCCGTGCGCACTCCTCACAGAGGCGCGCTTGCCACCCGTCCCTGGCCGGATGTTCTCGGGATCGATGCTGCCGCCGGTTTGGCAGTCGGGGTTGTTGTCGTAGATGTCCGAGTTGACCGAATGCCAGGGGCCTTGGCCTACTGCCACGCGCCCTCACCTCCTCGTTCTGGTTTCAGAGAAAACACTACTTCTTCTTTCACACGTCGCTGCGCTCTTCCATGCTTGCCTCCATCATAGGGAACTTGTATCTGAGGTATCTACACCTACCCACCTTCTGGGACTCTAAACATGCCTGGGGAGCGTGTCGCGGGTTCCGCTAAGCAGCGTGCTTGCGAAAGTCAGTCTAGTGAGCTTTCGGAGAATAACCTCAAGGCGAAGTTCGCAGAATTTCCCTTCCACGCACTCGGGTGAATAGCCCTTGTCGAGTGCGCTAGCAGCCCCCCAGGCCGTGGTCAGCTCAGGCGTCGGGGGCCCTCAGGAGCACAGACGGCCGTTGCTCTTGCGGCGCAGCGGCTATCGGTATCCCGTCGTCGTGCTCGCCGTTGGATAACGCGGCCTCCTCCCTCGCTATCAACGCCCGGATGCGCTTGCACTCCTTCAACACCAACGCGAACCTGTCCATCTCTTCGTCGGTCATGCCATCTGCTCCCTGTCCGCTCTGCCGTCGTGTTGGGTCCAAGAACTCATCTTTCACGCACTCCTCGGGTGAATAAGGGTTATTAGGCTGTCAACTCGCTTTTCGAAACTCGCTATTGGAAATCGTAGGTACCGGCGCAGCGGGGAGCTTGGGATGGAACTCGGCTACTGTGGCTTCCACCGTTGGCACATCGTGGTAGCGGGCCACGGAGACTCGATGGTGGCCGTCCACCACGAAGTAGGCCTCGCCAACCTCGTAGAGCTCCACCGGGGGCGAGTCCTCGCCCCTCTGAAATGCTCGGTCTATGCGCTTCCACCTCTCTGCCATGCTCGTCCTTGCGGGCAGGAAGGATCGGTCGAAGTCCCTCCATCGCCCTACGCTGCCGACGATCTCCTCCACCTCTACGACCCTCGTCCCTCGGTGGAGGCGGTTGTCAGCCACGAGACGCCCTCTTCTGATATCGTCGAAGGAGAGCAATCGGTTTGAGGTGTGCTCCCTTCGGATACGGGCGACCACCGCTCTCAAGCGAGCCCGGCGCGGGTGAAGTCTGCGTCCACCTGCTCGTTTAGGTTCATGTATGGGATCATGCTCAGCCTTCTCAAAATAGGGTCTAGACGCATAAGCGCGCTACCTTATGCACCAATGAGCCATCCGTTGTAACACTCACGGATTGGGCTCTTTGCTTGCTCTTGTGCCTCAATCGCTAATATGCACTACCAAGATGAATCAAGCGTAAGGCGAGTATGAAGACTTCTTCATTATCGGCTCGGAAGACTTCCCGATATTGCATGCTCTATAACCTACTCTGCTCGTGTTGCGCGCTCTCGGGTTGCGCGTTGCAAGGAGGATCCTTTACTCCAGCACGAGGAATCGCCGCTCGGCGTCGACGGTGACGGTCTGGAGTGGGATCAGGACCGTCTTCATCCCGAAAAGTCCCACCTTGACCTCCGCGTACTCAGCCCCGCCGCTCCCATTCAAGAAGAGCCTCTTCAACCTCCCGATGTTCCTCCCCCGTGGGTCACAGACCCAGTAACCTGCGCATTGTTGTGGCGTCTCGAACCGTTCGACGGGCCACGCGCCTCTGCGCGCCGTCCGGGTTGCCGTCTGTGACATCGTCCTCTTGCTCCTCCTTGGTGCCCGCGAGGGCCTCCGCTAAGAGACGCCCTCGCGCTGAGCATTCTTACCGCTCTTGTTGCCTGCTCTGGCTCTCACTTCCTCGAAAGCCGGCTGTAGGTACCCTAGTACTCGCGCCGCAGGCGAGGGGCTTCGAGCTTCTGGCCGTCGACCTCCGCGCTCTCGGAATAATCGCTTTGCTGCTCGCTTTGCTGTTGCTGGTTCTGCTGTTGCTGCTGGATCTGCTGCTTCGCCTCATCACTCTTTTCGTAGCCGTCCTCGACTATCTGCCGGGCGACGCCCTGGCCGCCTAGGCCGAACGCTATGGCCGCGGCAAGCGCCACCGCCCCCAGCAGTATCAGGAACGTGGGCGCTATGAGCCCGGGGGCTATCCCAAGCTGGGTGAGTGCCGCAAACGCCGCGAACACGATGATGCCGTACTGCGCGACGCTGCCGATGACGTTGCTCCCAGTGGCGCCCCTGACTATTCCTGCAACGAAGTTGGCCAGCAGTGTGGCGAGCACCAGGATCAGGATCGCCGCTATGATCTGTGGGATGTAGGCTATGAACTGGGCTAACACGTCAGAGATCGCGGAGATCCCCAGAGTGTCCACGGCCATCGTGATGGCGATAAAGAAGACCAGCCAGAAGATTAGCTTGCCCAGGATGGAGAGGGGCGTCTGGTTGGTCTGGGACCTCTCGAAGAACTGCTTTATGCCCCCGCTCTCCATCCAGCCCTCGAAGCCCATGCTCTGGAGGACCCTGGTGAGGATGCCCTGCAAGACCTTGGCGAGGATGAAGCCGATGACGAGGATGATGAGGGCGCCGATGAGCGCCGGAAGCGCCCCCAGGATGGCGCCGAGACCGTCCGACAAGGATTGCGTTACTGCTTGCATTTCCTACTCCTTTTCTCTATTTTGCTTGCGTTCTTGCTACGGTCGATTGCGGCCAGTTTTGGCGCCCCAAAGGCCGCCCAGAGCACCACCGATAAACGGGACCAGCAGCGCGGCGACGCCGGAGGCCGTCAGGATGGTGCCCTGGCTCTGGGGGGCCTGATTCTGTACGTTGCCGGGCACCTGGGGCAGCGCAACGCCGGAGAGCTGGTCGATAAAGCTCGCGCCCACGATGGCGCCGACGATCGCGAGCACCAATATGATGAGCAGCGAGAACACCGGCACCAGGATGCCGTGCTTGAGGCCCGAGCGGCTGGCGAGGCGTCCCGCTACATAGCCTCCGATCAGGAACGCCAGAAGGAGCGTCACGAGCAGCCCCACGAGGCCAGCGATACCACCCTCGGTGCCGCCTTGCACGCCTAGAGCGCCCAGGATCCCGCCGACCACCGCACCGACGATGCCGCTCAGGATGAGTCCGGCTCCCAGGGCCGCAAGCCAGCCGAAAACGACGCTGGTCCAGCTCGTCTTCCCGTACCCGTGCGACAACTCATACGACATGCCCTGACCGCTGCCCCTGTCCTGGTTTCGGTGACCATCGCCGGAACGAACCTCGTTCTCCTCTACCCTCGGCGCGTCGGTGTTGCCTTCTCCGCTTGTTCTCTCACTCATCTTCCATCTCCTTTGCGTGTGATCCTTAGACGACGTTTCTGCTATTCTTCCTCTGCCCGTCTCGCTCTTGCCTCCTTTTCGGGAACCTACGGTTCCCCTAGTCGATGACCTTCTTGTTCTTGGCGCCCTTCCTCTTGGGACGCCCCTTGTGGCCACCGTCCTGCTTGCCCTTCTTGGCGCCCATCGACTTCTT
>JBKPOM010000190.1:0-2656 GCA_046733115.1 Actinomycetota bacterium
TCTACTTCAGGGACATAACCGAGCGCAAACGGGCGGAAGAGGAGCGGGATCGTCTGCGCGCCCGAGAGATCGAGGCGCGCACCCAGAAAGAGGAACGCCGCAGGATAGCACGAGATCTGCACGATGTCGTTCTCCAGGACCTCGTGGGCGTCCTCCAATCGTTGAGGCTTTCCGACCTGCACAACAAGGATTCGGGGTTAGGGCTGGACCTCGAGGAGGAGCTAGACGCTTTGCGGCGAGCGACCTTGGGTTTGAGAAACGCCGTTAACGACCTCAGGGGCGAAAAGGAGCGGCCCTTCGTAAAGTCTGTCGAATCGTTGGTTGAGCTTAACCGCCGGTTGGCACCCGACTGCAACATAGAGCTGCTGGTCGAGGAAGGGTTCCCGAACGGGCTTCTCGGAGAGGCAGGCGTGGAGCTGTTGCGCGTAATTCGGGAAGCGTTCACCAACGCCCGGTACCACTCGGGGGCAAAGAGCGTCGTGGTGACCCTCAAGGTAGAAGGTAGCGATTTGGTGGCCGAGATCTCAGACGACGGACAGGGATTCGAACTGGGGGCCACGCCGGGCGTGGGTCTGAGCAGCATGCAAGAGCGGGCCGCTATGGTCGACGGAAAATTGGAGATCGAAAGCGAGGTGGGGCGGGGGACGAGTGTGCGCCTACGGGTTCCGGTACAACAGGCAGGATAGGATGCTGGGGAAGATTTCGCGACGCGGGTCCGTGTCATCCTTATCGAACATCAGACCAAATTCGGTCGCCTCATGACGGCCTTGCTGAATCGGGGACCGGACCTTGAGGTGATCGCTCAGCCTGAGTATCTTATCTAAGCCCGTAGACGCACGACGATGGCGAGGTTCGGCTTGATGGTCCTGGACCACGTGGCTGCGCTTCAAGCACCACGGCTGAACCAGCGTAGACGGGTTTTCTGCGGGTTCGCCGGTCGATCGCGATGCGGCCTACGTTCAGCCAAGGTGTGAAGAAGTGGTAGAGCGAGAAGAGCACCGTGTTGACCAGCGGCGCCCACGCCCCAAGGCGTGAGATCCTCGGCAGCAAATACCCGTGAAAGTACATCTCCTCTACCACTGGACACTCCTAACGAGTTATTCTCCCGGGTCGGGGGTAAGACCGGGTAAAGGTACGCTGTTTACCTGCGAATCATCGTACATTGAGACGAAGGTTCGTCGGCGGGAAGGAGGATCAGCCGATGGCCGAGATGGGATACGTACTCTCTCGTGAAGAGACTTCCCCCAGCGACCTCGTCCGCAACGCTGGGCGAGCGGAGGAGGTAGGTTTCGCCACGGCCTGGATCTCTGTTCAAGTCCGAAAACACAAAACGGTCTGAGCTGCGTTTCAGCACTGTACTGGGGAACGGTGCTTCAGAGTTACGCTTCGAGCGAACAACGCTGAGCTAGCCCTCCAGAGCGCACCATAGTCCGCCAGAAGCGGAAGTAAAGCTGTTCTTATATCCCTGGTTGAGTAGAAGGGGGGGCTCGGACCTCTGTCGCCGGGGCGTCGCGCCGCTGCTACCTAAGCCCTCTCGGGTCGGGCGGCTCATTCAGCGGTGAGCGGGACGTATCCGGCGTGCTACTGTGGACGGTCGTGCTCGGCCCACCCGCAGCGGAGCCAGGCCCGAACTCTGGCGGTGGCTCGAGGATGCCCAAGTGGCGCTTTGCTTCCTCGGCGACGCCGGTCTGTAAAGCCTGCGTCTTTCTGAAGAACGCGGCCAAGCGCTCGTCGCCCGCCGTCTCGGCGTCGAGGGCGTAGCGGTCGCACGTGTCAGCGGCGTTTAGGGCATGGTAGAGGACGCTCACCAAGTTGTAGTGCTCGTCCTTAGTTCCAGTGATTTGCTCGCCCTGATTCACCGTACTCTCCTTCATTCGCCTGCGCCTTTGTGTCCTGGGCGTACCCTCAACTATAGTGTCCGAAACAGATGTTTGGCTATTCGTGCGCTCGTGGTAGAGATTTGTTGGTAGGTGTTGGAAGCGTTCTGAGCGAAGCTGGAAGGAGGTGACCACCCATGTGTGACGAGCATGATACGAGGGTTACTCAACCGGCTCACATTCCTGTGGCTACACCCCAATATAGTTCCGAAGGATGAGCAGGCAGACTAGGAGCGCCATTTTCCCCGGAGTGCATGAACGTTTTTGCAAACATCGCGTTGACGGAGTTCTACGAAGTTCGCAGAGAAAGTTGTAATAAATACTGCAATTGAGTGATGCGCCCGCCCTCCTCACAGGAGTATGGTTCGTGAGGAAGGAGACGACAAGCGGATGGCCTACGACTACTACCGCAGGGTGCCTTGCCCGTTCTGCGAGGGTGGTGAGATGCGCGCCGTCAACGCGGCCCTAGCCCCCTGCTCGGGGTGGAACGAGACGATGAGCCACGGCTTCTTTGACGACCTGCTGCTGATAAGGGCTCTCCCGGAAGCCGACGATAGCGAGGCGCTTGGGAGAGGCACTACGCACAGGGGCAGGTCGGGAAGCGACTGATCGGTCCGCCGCCCATAGTCTCTATTCACCCTAGTGCGTGGAGAGACTGTATGAAAAGGGCTCAAGCGCGAGCCAATCGCCTCAGCATGAGGCGACTCATGGCAGCGTACACGAACGCTTCGCCACTCGCACAGAGCCGCTCATAGTCCTTGCTCATATCCTCCGGTTGT
>JBKPOM010000191.1:0-17912 GCA_046733115.1 Actinomycetota bacterium
TCGTGCCGCCCATCGCCCGACGTTCAGGCGGACGTTCCTTGTCCTGCGTCAGAAGAGCGTTCGGCGAGTCATTACCGGAGACGAGCGGGCGGTCCGTGGGGAAACTCTCGACCGTCTCGAGTCTGGCTGACTTGATGATAGTGTTGGAGGGCATCCGTACCAGTACCTCACGGGCAACGCTTAGTTCACCCGGGAACCGGAGGATTTGCTTGTCGATCATCTTTCCATCGCCGGAGTAGAACGATCTCGTGACCGGGTGGTAAGCGACGTCAAGCGCCGCCAGGTCCAGAACACACGGCACGTCCAACTCCACGATCAAAGCCGCGTCCACGGATTCCGGCAGAGGTTCGCTTTCATCCGCAGGCTCCGCATCTTCGCTGGTGCTCGTCTGTAGTCGGAAAAAAGTCGTCGAGGTAACGCTCCAGCGCCGCGGCGAGGTCCTTCCCTGCCTCGACATCGGCCAGGCTGGCGGCGTCTCCACGATGTCCTCGGGCGTAGGCCAGAAAAACGCCGCTGAGTCTGGCTCGTTCAGGTCCGAGATCCTGATCCGCGCGCCGGCAAATCGGGAACGACGTTGCACGGCGGCGAGGTCTCCAGGACTCAACGAAGATGCGGTCGGTGCATCGAGCCGGACCGCGAAGCGGCCGTCCGTGAAGTCCCCGCTCTCCGGGAAAATCGCCGTGTTGCCCTACACGCCGGCCCTCCTCGTTGGTTTCTTCGTTAGCGTGTTGCCGTCGAGGCGACAGAGTTCTACGAGGTTCCCGCGCCGGACGCCTGCCGGACGAAAGGCGGATCTCGGAAACCTGTCTCGGCGCGTCCACTGCGACGACGACCGCCCCCCGAAACTACTGAGCGGCGCTTTTAAAGCGGCAGTCCATGAAATTGGACCACCCCTCTGATGTCTGCTTTTATGCATAGCGCGCCGTAAGCTTCGGAACGTACGACATGCTCCCGCCAGGCCTGGGAAGTAGCATAGGTCCAATATCGCTGCACAACGCTATAGGACCGACACGTCCGGGTTCAGGGCATCGTAGTCGTACGCGGAGAACGTTCCCTTCAGTGATGTAGCTTCGGAGCCTATCCGGATACCATCAGCGAGCCCCCGGTTACGAAGCGCAAGACCAGAATTTGTCGAAAGACCCGCAGGGGCAACGTCCCACAGGCGACGTAACCTCCCACCTTCTGGCGACCGATGAGGGCGCAGTCCCCCGACGGTTGTCACTGATGCGATGCTCATCCGGAAAAGTTACCTCCGCGAAGGCAGGACCTCATGGAGGGGAGATCCTACCCTCCAACCTGTTGACCTTCCCTGCAGCGAGCCCAGCCGGTCGGAAGACGGTGTTATCCACTTTGCTCGCCAAGGCCGAATCGAAGGTGGTATTGTCCACCTTTCCATCGAGTTGCACCTGCAACTCATCCACGCGCGATCTCAGAACGTCTACGTCTCTGGTCGGTATACTGTCGATCCTGTCGTTCAGTTCGACCCGTAGATTATCCAGCTCGACGGTGTCCACCTTCGAATCCAGTTGCGATTGGACGGCGCCCACGCGAGTATCGAGCAACTCCACGCTCCTGGTCTCTACGCCTTCGATCTTCGTGTCCAGCTCTTGCCGCAGTTCCAGGCGCGTCTCGCCCACGGCGCCCAGCTCGCTGGCGTCCGAAGATGCGACGGTGTGAGAAGCCGCGTCGAGCGCGGGGAAGATCGCGAGCTGCTTCTCCCGGGGAAGGTCTTCGATCCCGCCCTGCAGAAAATCGCGTATCGAGGACTCCGTGATCCGCTTTCCCACATAACCTCCGACCAGGCCCCGCTGGGCGGAGACGAAGTCGTTCACCCCAACGTATACACGACCGAGCAACGCTCCCGTCTCCTCCGTTTCTTTGGCCATGGAAAGGTCCCGAGCGAGCCGGCTCTCCGACTGGGCCAGGGTCTCTATTGTCTGGCGCCAGGGAGCGAGCCAGTTCTTTATCCGGATGGCTACCTCCGTGGACGCCACAGCGGCGCTCAAACCGGTATCGTTGCGCGCGTAGAGGCGAGCACCGTGGAATCGAGTAACGACCAGGCGAGCAGATAGTCGCGGACGTTCAAGGTCTCCATCAAGCCTCTGCCGAAGTTTCAGAAGTAGACGTCGATGGCGCGGCGAAGCTGGAGGTTCCCATCCAAACGATATCTACGTGCGATCTCTTGCAGGCCGTTTTCTGCTCCCCGCGGGGTGAGAGCCTCGGGGTCGAGGAGGCGCAACGCGACCTTCAAGGTGTCCTGCTGCAAGCGGGGAGGTCTTCCGAGACCGGCGGCAGCAGCAACGCGCGGGCAACGCCGTTGCCGTCGGTGCCATCCTGGGAGATCAAACCGTCGACGGCCCGCAATCGTCCGAAGGTGGTGAACAACGTCAGCGGAGCATCGACCCTGGGCCTCTTCCGCCCGCCTCGATGACCGTCACCACCAGGTTCACCGCCTGGCCGAGGAACGGCTGTTCCCGAAGCGCGCGCACGGTGACCGTGGGTTGATCGCCGCCTGCAAGGACCTTACCTGCTCCCACAGCTCGCAGATCTCGCGCAGTAGATCGTCGGACAGCTCCTGCCGTTACTTGGGCACCCGAGCGCCGGAGAGCGTGGTGACGATCTCCGTGAACCGTTCGGGACCGACCAGCGGAACGTCGGCGACCTGTCGAAGGTCAGTGAAGGTGCCTAGCTGCCCGCGCCGGTCCAGGATACGCTGGGCGATCCGTACGCCCACGTCCGGCTCGCCGGGGATCTCGACCGCCGCTGCTATCTGCTCCGCGGTCTCCGCGGAATTCAGGAAGTCGAGGACCTCCCCCGCGCGTGCTCGGGACGGACGTCCTCCGGACGAAGGTATTGCTCTTCCGGCACGACGCGACGAGCGGAGGAACGACGATGAACGGGAAGAGGCTTTTCGCCAGCGCGGTTGCCGACCACAAGGCCGCAACGAACGGTTCGGTCGAAAGCGCCTGCTTGCCACGGCCCTGCTCGGCGTTTGCTTGTTGGCGCTTGTAACCAGCGCATGCAGAGTCAGTGCGACGGCGGGCAAGAACCACAGGCCGTCGACATCCGGAAACCAGGGGCACCTGCCACAGGGGAGCGAGCCCATGAAGCTCGATCCGAAGGATTTCACCACCCGCATCGACAACCCCTACTGGCCGATGAACCCTGGCAGCAGTTGGGTCTACCGCGAAACTGACACGAAGGGCACGAACCTCAAGGTTGCCGTCGAGGTCACCAACAAGACGAAGATGATCGCCAACGGGATCGAGGTCCGCGTGGTCCGCGACACCGCTACCGAGAACGGCAAGCTAAAGGAGCAGACCGACGACTGGTATGCCCAGGACAAGGCCGGCAACGTGTGGTATCTGGGCGAGGACACCGCTGAGTACGAGAACGGCAAGGTAGCGACGAGGGCGGGCTCCTTCGAAGCCAGCGTCGACGGGGCGCAGCCAGGGATCGCCATGCCCGCCGGCCCCAAGCCCGGTCTCTCCTACTGCCAGGAGTTCTACAAGGGCGAGGCAGAGGACAGGGCCTCGGTCATCACCATCGGTGAAGAACAGGTTCAGGTGCCCTTCGGTTACTTCCACAAGGACGTCCTTATGAGGCGTGACCTGGTGCCGACGGAACCGAAGGTCCAGGAGCTGAAGTTCTACGCCCCGAACGTCGGGCCCGTGTTGAGCGTGCACACCGACGGTGACGGTGGCCGTGCGGAGCTGGTCACCTACTTCCGAGCTGGTTAGCAGGCGACCGAGAGCACAGCTTTGGTGAGCAGGGAGCCACATCTTACTTGACTCCTTGCTCTGTGTCCCCCGACCAATCTCTTTACGCCGACTGCCTCACTTCACCACGATTCCGAACACCACCGGCGCAGCTTTTCCCTGGAATGGCGTCACTTCCCTGGTCCTGACTACGCGCCAGAGTGCCGGGTTCTTCTGCCGCAGCTCGCCGAAGGCGCGGTTTCTCTCCACGTCGTCGGCAAGGAGCAAGCCTCCGTCTCGCAGATAGGGCCATACGGCGTCGAACTCGCGGCGCATATTCCTGTGGGTGTGGAGGCTGTCGTGGACGAAGAGGTCTGGCGTGCGGATCTCTCCGAGGAGCCGGGGCAGTACACTGGCGCTCGTTCCCCGGTGTAGGCGCCACCGGCCCCGTAGCTCGTCTGGGACGGCGATGCCCCAGAATCTCTCGTACCGCCTTCTCAGGGGCGGAAGGTCCACGCTGTAGAGCGTGCCGCGGCCATTCTCTTCCATGGCTCTCAGCATGAAGGCGGAGCTTACACCGTAGGCCACACCCGTCTCGACTACTGTCTCGGGTTCGATCAGGCGGCACGCGAGGTAACAGAGGCGCACCATGACCGAATCGGCGGCCCAATAGAGCGTGAACGTGTCCTCGTTGCGGATGTCCGCGAGTAGACGGCGTGTGTGCTCCTCCACCTCCCTGAGTGCGGGCTCCTCTAGAATCTCAGCGACGTTCCCGTAACGCGCCCCGAGGTCGTCGAGGGCCATCTCCCAGCCGATCGTTTCGTAGGATGGGGGCCTGGTCAAAAGCCTCTCCGCCAGGACCTCCGCGTAACCGAACAGGGAGCCGCGTAGTTCTCTTAGTCGCCGGAAGGGCGGCAGTTTGGTCTCGGGCGGAGATCCGGTACGCGTGATGTTCGTGACTCCTCTCTGCCGGACCGAATAGACCGCAGAGATGATACGCTATCTCAAGGTTGTCGCGATTCCGGAAAACGTTCTGGGGAGTCAGCCAATGAGGCGCGAGTCGTGTCTCGCGCCATCGGCAACGTCCTCTGCGAAGGTTGTGGGCCGGGTATAATGAAGATTCGTCGGAGCCAGCGGAGAAAGGGACTATCATTATGAAGTGGCTAAAGGTGTACGGCCTTCCGAAGCTCCCGCTGTTTCTGGCGCGATGGGCGATGTGGCTCGGCTTGCCTGGTCCGACGTGGTACAAGTGGAAGGCAGCGTCTGCGGGGACCGGCGTTATTTTGGACGAGATGATCCGGGCCGCCGACGACTTGGGCTACGACGGCCAGAAGGTCGGCAAGCTCGCGATGACAAGGATCGGTGAGAAGCAGGGGCGTGACCTGCGCGAGCAGCTCGGCGTGAAGACGATGAAGGACACCGTCGACGTGGTCATGCTCGCCAACCGCTTTTTCGACATCGAGATCACGCTGACCGAGACCAAAGAAGGCGAGTACGTCATCAACGCCGACCGCTGTCCCTGGTTCGGCGGTATGGGCCACGAGGGCGTCCCCGGCTGGAACGTAAAACCTTGCGCCGCGTTCTCCACCTACGAGAAGGCGATGGTCAACGCCATAAACCCGAACGTCAAGCTTTCCTACACCGAGAAGCGAACCACAGGCGGCCACACCTGCCGCGGCGTCTACCAGTACAAGGACAAGGATCTTGGCGACGGCCCGGCCACGGGCGTCATCCCCGAGATGGTCAGCATAGGCAAGAAGCCAACGAAGCCCGGAGCAAAATAATCTCCGGGCTCGTCGTGTAGGGGCGGTTCGCGAACCGTCCTCGCTGTGGATCGAGGCTGCGGGCGTGTGGACGCGCTCACCTGTCGCGACGCTTACGACGCCTTCTCGCGTTCGTCTTGCTGGATAGCGGGGGGCGTGAACAGGCGCGCGTACTCGTTGGCGAAGTCGGAGAAGCTGTGGGGCTCTCGTCCGGTCAGGGATCGCACCGTGTCTGTGGTCCTTTCTTGCGCGCCCCCTCGCAGAATGCCGAACACCTTGACGCTCTGGGCCGCGACGAACTCGGGCAGGCCTTGCTCGATCATGCTCTGTTGCGCCGCCTCGTCGGGAACGTTCAGGTACTCGATCTCGCGCCCGACCGCTCTCCAGAGGTATCCAGCCACCTGACCGAAGGTGATGGCCGCCGCGCCGGTGAGCGTGTACGTCTCTCCCTCGTGCCCGTCTTCTATCAAGGCGACGGATGCCACGTCCGCGACGTCCTGCGGATGTATCATCGAGATCCCGGCGTCTCCGGCCGGCGCGAACAGCTTGCCGGTGTATTGAATGGCCTGTGCGGAGGCGAGCAGGTTCGCCATGCTGAAGGTGGGCCGCAAGATGACGGAGGGAACCTCCGACGCCCGCAGGTGGTGTTCGATCCTGGCATGCCAGTCCCAGAATGCGACCGGGGATCCGATCTCCGCCCCAAGCGCGGAGAGCTTTACGATGCGCCGCACGCCCATCTCTTCTGCCGCATCGATTACGCGTTTCTCGTACTCGACCTGGCGCGGCTGGTTGGAACACGCGAGGAAGACACCGTCCACGCCGTCGAGCGCGGCCTGGATCGACCCAGGATCGTCGAAGTCACCGACCGCCAACTCGACATCGTCGCCGAGCATCGCTGCGGCTTTGGCCGGGTCCCGCACGAAAGCGCGAACGGGCACGCCGATATCTCGCACTTCCTGGACCATCCGCGACCCCACGTTACCGGTCGCCCCGGGCACCAGTATTTTCTGCATCACTTACCATTCCTTTCTGACTGGCCCATTTCACGGCTTGGCGATATGTTGCGGTTGAATCGGAAGAGATTGTCCGGGTCGTGCTGGACTTTGAGATCGACCAGCCGATCCCGGTCCTCGGGCGTGTAGGCGGCGCGAACTCGGTCCCCGGATGGGGCCTCCTCCATAAAGTTGATGAAGGTATAGCCGGTCTGGTGAGGACGGGTCGCCTCGACCAGGCGGGCTATGTGCGCCTTCACACTGTCTTCCATCTCCGGGGTGAAGGTCGCCCCGATGGCGTTCATCGAGAACCTGCCGCTGCCGAGGAGGTCCAGGTGTTCAGGGGCGCGTGCGAGGGCGCCGCCGAGCTGGCGGAGCTCCAGCATGATCAAGGGCGACCCCGACCCGGCACCCGCGACCCGGACGAGGGCGTCTACGGCATGAGGCGAGAGGTCGGAGAGCAGCTCGGCGTGCTGGATGACGCCCAGTGGGTTCACGGGGTCCATGCTGATCTTGTCCATCTCCGCTACGGGCATCTCCCTGAAGGTGTCGATGATGGGCTCGCCCAGTCCTTCGCGTACATGTCGGAACATCTCCTCACCGTCCTGCGGCCTCTCCCCGCAGTAGCAGCCTTCCCCACGACGACGGAGCGGCCCCGCAAGGGTTCCGGCAGCCGCGGGTGCGGCGGAACGTTCATGAAGGCCACGGCCGTGGTCATCTCGTCCGGGAGGCCCGCGCTCCAGCGGGCGTAGGCGTTCAGCATCTCGGGGGCCTTCTCAACCGGGTAGAAGACGCTGCCACCGTAGACGGTCGCGAGCGGGTAGAGACGGAACTCTAGCGAGGTGACTATCCCGAAGTTACCCCCGCCGCCTTTAAGGCCCCAGAACAGGTCGGTGTTTTCGTCGGATCTCACGCGCACTAGCTCGCCGTCTGCGGTGACGACCTCGGCCTCCGTGACGCTCGCAGAGTTCAGGCTGTACCGGCGTCCGAGCCAACCGAAGCCGCCGCCCATCGTGTAACCGACAACGCCCACGTGGGGGGCCGAACCTGCCAGCGTGGCGAGGCCGTGCTCATGAGCTTTCGGGATCACGTCCTTCCACAACGCGCCCGCCTCGACCCTCGCCGTCCTCAAGACGGGATCTATGCTCACGCCACGCATCCGCGACGTGTTTACGAGCAGGTCCCCATCGGCCGGCGTCCCTACACCGTGGCCGGTCGCCATGACCCCGACGCCAGGAGCAACGGTTGTCCATCGTCAACGCGCTCGTCAACACGCTGGCCAGGCTCGGGAGCATAGAGTGCGAGACGGGCGAATACGCGCGGGTCGCGGAATTTTACGGGGAGAGCCTCGAGCTGGTGTGGCAATACGTGGGCCGAGCATACGAGACCGCGGCCTGCCTGGAAGGACTGGCCAGGGTGGCCGCCATGCAGGGCCGGCCGGAAAGGGCGGCCCTGCTCCTCGGGGCGTCCGCCGCGCTGCGCGACGAGATGGGCACGCCCCTCTCCCCCGTCACCCGAGCGAATCACGACCACGCCTCGGCAGCCGCCCGCGAGGCATTCGGAGAAGAGGCGTTCGAGGCCGCCTGGGCCGACGGCTACGCGACGCCCTTCGAAGAGTCCATAGCCGCCGCCCTGGACGCTTGAATTTGGAATTTGGATTAGTTGCGCACGAGGGCAATTCCTAATTCCTCATTCCTATTTGCCGAAGTTCAGCGGGTAGCCGTAGCGTGGGAGGAGCGGCAGCGTCAGGGCGGTTACGAGCTTCTGATCGCGGGGTAGCATTTTTCCGATCCAAGCCTGGTCCGACTTTAGCTCGACGGTGCCTGTGTCGAAGCGATTGGGGTTGCCGCTGACGGTGTGGCTGATGCCGAGCTTGACCGCCCGCTCGCCTTCGAGCGGCAGGCTGGCATCTTGTTCGCCGACGAGATCCAAGATCTGCTCGAAGCTCTGGCGGGGTTCCGCGATAAAGTCCTCGTAGCGGAGGCGGAGGTAGTTCTCGGGGGTGTGGCGCCAGAGGGCCTCTATCGCGCCGTTCCAGGCGTCCCAGAGGACGGCGCTCTGGGTTGGGGTTTTCTGGTGCATGAACTCGCGATCGGCGCTGTCGGGCTGGCGCTTCTTCTTCGCCCACGAGTAGGAGGCGGCCCTGGGGTCCCGGATCAGGTGCAAAAGCCGAAGGTCCACCCCGGGCACCATGCCTAAAGCGTATCCGTAAGCCGGCTCCTTGGAGGTATCGACCACCACGCGGCTGTTCGAAACGGCCTGAATAGCCCTGTACAGCCGCCCCGTGTTGTGCAGAAACTTGCCGAGACGGCGCTTGATCTTCTCCCTCCCGCCTTCGGTCAGCATCAGGGGAATGTGGCGCGTGCGGGCGCCGGCATACTGCAGCCGCATCATCTCGCGGGCCAATTCCTCGCTCTGCCCACCGAACTCCTCGTCGAAGACGGGCCCCCAGAACGGACACTCCCGTGATGGACGGCCGCAGCCGCAGAGACGGTTTTCGATCAGGGCGTGCTTCCAGATGAAGTTCAACTCGCCCCCGGAGAAGAATCTTTCGACCTGTCCGAGGATATTAGCCAGGATCGTGCTACCACTACGTCCGAGGCCGGCGACGTAAAGGACCTTTACGGGCCTTGCCGCGCCATTATTCACTATTTGTTCCCCTTTCGGAAGCGCCGCGGCACGGCTCTCTGTGCCACGTTCCAGAAGGTGCCCAAGAACTCCTTGTCCGTCTCCGAGAAGCCGAGCAACCACAGCAGCCCGAAGAACAGCACGCCGAGGAAGCCGCCGAGCATAATTATCGTGGGGATGGAGACGGGCACGGGCAGGAACCCGAAGATCGCGTCGAGCGGCAGGGTGACCTTGAGCAGGTACGTCAGGAGGCCGGCGACAGCGCCGGCCGTCAGAGGCTTCAGCCACATGAAATTGACCGGCCAGTAGCCGAGCCGCCATTTCACGGCCGACATCGTTCCCGTGTTTTCGATGATGATCGCGGTGGCCATCCCGACGGCGGCCCCCATCACCTCGAAGCGTGGGATCAGGACGAAGCTCACGATCACGCCCGTGATGGCGGCGACGGAGGTCGCGATCATGGCGTAGTTCTGGTTGCCGGTCATGGCAAGCATGCGCGGCGCTGGCCCGATCGAGGAGCTGTAGAGCTGCGCAATAGCGACGATTACGAGGGCCGTGACGCCGGCCCCGAACGCCTCCCCGAATATGCCCATCACCTCGGGCCCGAAGACCACGATCACAAGGAAGAGCGCGAACGCGCCCGTGAAGATCCAACGCGACACGTCCTTGTAGAGCCTGCCCATCTCCTCCGTCTCCTGCCGCGCGTGGAGTCCCGAGATGATCGGGGAGAAGATGCCGGAGAAGGCGAAGCGCACCACCGTCAGGAACGTAGCCGTTCGTGCGGCGGCGTTGAAGATGCCGACCGGCGCCCCCGCGGCGAAGACGCCGAGGATAAGGATCGCAGAGAAGTTATTCAAGTACTGGGCGCCTTGCGTGATGCTCATGGGGATGGAGATGCCGAAGAGGGCCTTAGTCTCGAACCTGGTCTGCGCGTGGCGGTCGAACAGGTCGGGGAAGAGCTTCCTGAGGTAGTAGAGCCCGACGAGCCCTGCGACAAACATCGCGAGCGCGTAGGCGGCTATCACGCCGAAGATCTTGGCGCTCAGCACGTAGCACACACCTACGAAAACGAGGAACAGCCCCGGGCGTATGAGCTGCTGGATGTAGGCCGCGTAGGTCACGGTCTTGAAACCCTGGGTGGCCCACGCGGTCATGCTCATGAAAACGAAGAACGGTAGCACGAACGCGAACCCTCGCAACACGCTTACCATCATGGCCCCGTTCTCTTTCAGCCAGCCAGAGTCGGCTAGAAAGCCGGCCCCGAAAAACAGCGCGGCGGAGAGGACGGTGCTCAGCGTAATCGGGAAGAGCAGGGCCATGATTATGGTGCCGCGTACCCGGGCAGCGTCCTCATGCTCGCGGTAATGGGCGACGTAGCGCACCACGCCGTTCTCCATGCCGAATCGGCTGAGGATCTGCAACCCGTTGATGAGCGCGACGCCAGCGGTGTAGAAGCCGTAGAACTGCACGCCGAGCAGACGCGCCAGGACGGGCTGGGTCGCGAACGCGAGTAGCTTCCCTACCCCCTGCCCGGCCGTGCTTATTCCCGCGCCGCGCGCGACTTTGGCGACGTTGGTGTCTTCGTCTTCCCTTCCGACCGGCGTGTCTACCTGCTCGGTGGTAGACGCGCTGCCGGAAGCCTCCTCGCGCGCGCTGTTCGGTTCTCCCTCGAAGTCCTGTCGTGAAGTCACGGCGTCAGATTATAGAGGTTTTATGCGAAACGGAAAGCCTCCGACTTATGGGACACGGGGAAGCGGGCCTCCGGCGTCCTTGAGGACGTAGTGGTCGAACATCCTGTCGACCACGTCCTGGTTGCCCGTCGCGATGTCGTTGTTCATGTCGGGATCATTTTGTAGGTCGTAGAGTTTCGCGTCGGAGTGGTCGTTCACGCTTATCATGGCGTACTTGTCGTCGCGGGCCGAGACGTACTGGTTGTAGCCGAGCGTAAAGTGGTCCCGCGGCATGGGTTCGGCACCGCCCATCAGGAGGGTGAGGTACTGGCCGTCCATCTGGCGGGGCGGGAGGAGCCCTAAAGCACCGAGGATCGTGGGTGCCACATCGTGAGTGGAGGCGTAGTAGTCGCTGGTCTCCCCGGCCCCTTTCCCATCAGGAGACCGGATAAAGAACGGGATGTCGGTGAGCTCGGGCCAGAGCGCGTTGTAAGGCTTGCCGGTGAAGCCGTGCTCGCCTAAAGCCACGCCGTGGTCCGCTAACACCACAAGGAAGGTGTCGTCCATACGGCCCGTCGACTCCATCTTGTCGAGGAGGTGGCCGAGCCAGCGGTCCACCAGCGTCACCTCGCCCGAGTACAGCGCCTTCATCCTCTCCAGCTCCGGGTCGCTGATCCAGGCGGAGGGGCCGTAGTTGGGAACGATGGGGTCCCTTCCGGTGTAGTCTGCGCTGTAGAGCTTTACGTAGTCGTCCGGCGGGTCCCATGGTTCGTGCGGGTCGAAGCTGTCCAGGACGAGGAAGAAGGGCTGGCCATCTTCCGCCGTGTCGAGGTAGTTCATTCCCCTGGTGAACAGCCGCGGGGCGAAGTAGTCCTCCTCGCCCTTGCGGTCCCTGGTGTTGGCGAGGTACTGGCGCACCTTGTCGACCATGCTCTCGTCGTTGCCGGCGACGGTGTTCTGGCGCAGCTTGTTCTCGGGGACGCCCAGCTTGGGACGGTAGCGGTCGCGCTCCTGGCCCCTGACCCATTCGAACACCTTGAAACCGCGCTGGAAGTTCATCGAGGGATGAAACAGGGGCTGGGTGTCCGCGTACAGGGCCGTGTTGTAGCCGGCGCCTGACAGGATCTCGGCCAGCGTGATCTGGACCTCCGGGATGGGCTGCCAGCCCGCCGGCTGGAACGTCTCGCCCGGCAACCTGTAGAAGTTCCTGAAGGGCCAGGTCCTCAAGCCCGTGTGTATCGCCCTCCTCGCGCAGAGGGTCGGCAATGACTCGGGGTGGGCTCTGGTAAAGCGGAAGCTATCCTTCGCCAGAGCGTCGAGGTTGGGGGTCTGGATCTCGTCGTTGCCGTAGGCCCCAACGTGATCCTTCCTCAAACTGTCCAGAATAACCAGTATGACGTTCACTCTTCGTACCCCCGAATGAGTAGGCTACCGCAACCCGAACCCACGGCCGGGATGCCGCTATTCTAGAGCATTTCAGCATTTCAGGTTGTTGTTTTCGCTCGTGGCCGAATCGACGATTCCCGTGGGTCGATGCCTTTTCGTATCTCTCTCGTCAACGGGTTTTGTGTCGTGATGAGCGGGCGAACCAGGCTAGGGTCTTTCTTAGTCCTTCTGTGGCCGGGGTTCGTGGCTCCCAGCCGAGCGTCTCGCGCGCCCGGCCTATGTCGGGACAACGGCGTTTGGGATCGTCCTCGGGGAGCGGCCCGTAGACGATCTCGCTGCGCGAATCCGAAAGTTCCACGACCATCCTGGCGATCTCATGCACAGCGTACTCCATAGGGGTGCCGATGTTCACGGGGCGATCTTCGTTACTCTGCATCAGCCGGAAGACGCCCTCAACCAGATCATCGACGTACTGCAGGCTTCTGGTCTGGGTGCCGTCGCCATACACGGTAAGAGGTTTTCCCGCGAGGGCCTGGGAAATGAAGGTGGGAACCACGCGGCCGTCGTCCGGCCTCATCTTCGGGCCGTAGGTGTTGAATATGCGTGCTATGTGCGCGTCCAACCCGTGATGACGGTGGTGGGCCATCGTGACGGCCTCGGCTAGCGTTTGGCCTCGTCGTAGGCGCTACGGACGCCCGTGGTGCTGACGTTGCCGCGGTAGTCCTCGTGCTGCGGATGGACGAGCGGGTCGCCGTAGACCTCGGAGGAGGAGGCGAGCACGAAGCGGGCACCTTTGGCAAGCGCGAGATCCAGGGCGTCCTGGGTGCCTAGGGAGCCCACCGTGAGTATCTCTATGGGAATACGTTCGAAGTCTTTCGGGCTCGTCGGGCAGGCAAAGTGCTAGACCTCGTCGAGCCTGCCTTCTATCTGGAGTGGCAACGTAACCTCTCGCTCGACGTACTCGAAGCCGGGGTCTCCTTTCAGAGGGACGACGTTCTCCCTGACGCCCGTACAGAGGTTGTCGGCGCAGACCACGCAATAGCCCGCCGCGAGGAGCCGTTCGCAGAGATGGCTTCCGAGAAAACCGGCCTCACCCGTCACCAGCGCACGGGGTCTTTCGGCGTCGTCTCCGCCCCTATTCACATCCAAAGCCCGCGTACTGGAGGTCGGCCTCGCGCCAGGAGGCCGGGTCGAGGACGTTGCGGCCGTCCACCATGAGTTTTGGATCCCGCATAAGGGAGGCCGCCTTCTTCGGGTCGAGGACCTTTAGATCCTCCCACTCCGTCACCAGCACGGCGGCGTGCGCCTCCCGAAGCGCCTCGTAGGGGTCGAACACGACTATCGCGCCGTCGGGCAGGAGCGTGGCGGCCTTTTTGCCCGCGACGGGGTCGTAGCCGACGACCGTTGCGCCTAAAGAGATCAGGGTGCTGGCTATCTGGAGGCTGGGCGCGCTCCTCAGATCGTCCGTGCTAGGTTTGAAGGAGAGGCCAAGCAGTGCGACGCGCCTGCCCTTTAGGGTGTGGAGGTGCCGCTGGAGCTTCTCGATCACGCTCCTGCGCTGGGTTTCGTTCACGGCCACGGTCGCGTCGAGGAGCGGGGTCTCATGCCCAAACTCGCTGGCCGCAGCTCTCAGGGCAGAGACGTCCTTCGGGAAGCACGACCCGCCCCACCCGATGCCGGCGTTCAAGAACCTAGACCCGATGCGCCCGTCGAGCCCGATGCCGTTAGCCACCCTGCTTATGTCGGTCCCCGCAAGCTCGCACAAAGTTGAGATCTCGTTTATGAAGCTGATCTTGGCAGCAAGAAAGGCGTTGGCGGCGTATTTGATCATCTCGGCGCTCGCCAGCTCCGTCCTCACGAAAGGCACCGCCGTTTTAGGCCTGGGGTCCAGCTCCGTCGGGTAGGTCTGCTCAATGATCGGTCCGTAGAGAATCCGCATGATCTCGAGCGGCTCGCGCGAGTCGGCCCCGACCACGATACGGTCGGGGAACAACGTATCGTAGACCGCGCTCCCCTCCCTGAGGAACTCGGGTTGGAGACGACCGCGAACCCGGCAACTCCCCTCCCCCTCCGCCCTCCTCGATCAGGTCCGACACATAATCACCGCCCCCACGGGAACGGTGCTCTTGTTCACCACGACCAGCGGACGCCCGCGCGAAGGAGCAGCTCCGCTAGCGAGCGCACGTCCTATCCGCCGCGCCACGCTCGTCACGTTCGAAAGGTCGGCCGACCCATCATCCCCCTTCGGCGTCCCGACCGCAACGAACACCACTTCCGCACTACCCACGACCCCATCCAACTCCCTCGACCCCGCGAAAGACAGCCGACCGCCCCGCATTCCGCGGGCCACCATCCCTTCCAGACCCGGCTCGTAGAAAGGAAGCACCCCCTTCCCGAGGCTCTCCACGCGCCCTTCGTCCCGGTCCAGACACGTTACCCTGTGCCCGAGGTGAGCCAGGCAAGCTGCGGTCGCAGCCCGACATAACCCGCCCCTACAACCCGAACCTCCAAGCTTTCGACCGGCAAAAGAGCCCCCGGACACAGTTCCTGCAAGCACCCAACGGTGACGCAAGTAGCTTACTACAGCAAGTCAGCAAGTCAGCATTTCAGGTCTTGTAGTTGATAGTTAGCCGGCTAACTATCTTGCTGTGGCTGCTTGCGGGCCAACCTGGGACGCGTGTCGGCGAGCATCACGCCACGGACATCCTGGCTGAAGTGCTGACTTGCTGACTTGCTGACCAGCTCTCAATACGCGCCTTCGCGGCGCAGGACGGCGCCGAGTGTCTTCAAGATGATCTTGAGGTCGAACGACAGGGACCAGTTCTCTATGTAGTACAGGTCGAGCCGTACCATCTCCTCGAAAGAGAGGTCGCTGCGGCCGTTAGTCTGCCAGTAGCCGGTCATCCCGGGGACGGCCCCGAGCCTTCTCTTGTGCGCCTCCTCCATCCTGAGGAAGTCCCTTACGGGTAGCGGCCTGGGACCGACCAGGCTCATTTCGCCCTTGAGCACGTTTACCAGCTGGGGTAGTTCGTCTATGCTCCAGCGTCTGAGAAAACGCCCGACCCTGGTCACGCGGGGATCGTTTTTTATCTTGAAGACGGGTCCTTCGGCCTCGTTGAGATCCCCCAGCGCGGCCTGGCGTACTTCGGCGTCGGGTTGCATCGAGCGGAACATGTAGCAGACGAAGACCTTCTCGTCCGCCCCGACGCGCTTCTGCCTGAAGAGCACGGGGCCGGGCGAGTCCAGCCTTACGGCGACGGCCACGACCAGAAGCAGCGGCGCGAGAAGCGTCATCCCACACACGGAGCCTGCCACGTCGAGAACGCGCTTGAGGGTACGCTGGGTGTTGTCCAGACCGGGATAGTGGACCTCGAGGAGCGGCAGTCCCATGCCTTCTGAGAGAATGGTTCGGCCACGCATAAGTGCGAACGCGCCGGGCACCACCCTCAAGGGTATCCCGCGCAGCCGCACCGAGTGGATGAGATCCAGCAGGTCTTCGTCGGGCAGGCCTTCCGCCCCGACGAGGACGACGCCGCGGGCGTCCGTGCGGTCCAGCGTCTCCCGTAATGCCGCGAGGTCTGCCTCCCCTCCCCCGATATCCACCTCCCCGGCCAGGACGTAGGCGTCGGTCGCGTGCTCCATCATCCGGCGCAGCCGCGCCCTGTCCTCGTCGCTTCCGACCACCAGGACCGGCGTCTGGCCGAAGCCGCGGCGGTAGATCCTACCCAGTACGCGTTCGTAGAGGAACCTCAGGAATGCGGCACCCAGGAGGGCGAGAGAGGCGGCGAACATTATCTCCCCAATGCCGAGGCCGCTCTGGGGATAGATCGCCGCCCCCACGCTCACCAGCCCTGCCCAGCAGAACGCGGCTCCGACGAGCCCCCCCGGGCTGCGCCGAACCGGCGCCCTGTCGTACAGACGGAAAGCGGTGAAGAGGACGATCCAGGCCGCCACAAGCAAAGGCGCAAGGTGCAATACAGGGTCAGGCCCGCCGCCGAAGACCCAGGCCGCGACTTCGAGCCCTACCAACAGCGCAAGCACGTCCGCGAACAGGAGAACGAGGACGCTCGCAAAGCGCCGCAACAACTTGAAGCCGAAGAGCCTCTCCGAAATGTCGCTAAAGATCCGCACGAAATCCTCCGCACCGAGTATACCGCCGTAGGAAACCGGGTTTCGGAAGGTCAACCTTCCAAAATTCGCGCCGGTCAGCACATCAGTAAGTCGGCTTTTTCTCTTGCTGAAATGCTGAACGTGTAAAATATTGTGGCGATGCAGAGCGAGAAGCGATCCAAGCCCTACGCTGACGAACGCCCCCCCGTCTTCAGGTTCGAGAAGTGGCTCCAGACCCACGCGGGCAAGCACCCCGCCGCCTTCTACGGTCTGTACCGGCTGGCGCGCAAAGAGCAGGCGCGCGTAGTGACCCCCAAGACGCAACTGGTCATCGAGGGGTTCCCGAGATCGGCCAACTCGTTCGCCAGGGTGGCCTTCAACAGGACGCAGAGGGGGAAGGTGCGCATCGCCACAGGCCTCCACGTTCCTGCGCAGGTCATCCGGGCGGCGCGGTGGCGGATACCCACCCTGGTGCTTATAAGAAGACCAAAAGACGCCGTGCTTTCCTTTGCCATACGAGACCCGATCTCTGTCGAGCAGGCCCTCAGGTACTACCTCTCCTTCTACGAGACCGTCGAAGGCTACGGTGACGCCTACGTCCTTGGAACTTTCGAGGAGGTGACCGGGGACTTCGGGCGGGTCATCCGGCGCCTGAACGACAGGTTCGGAACCTCCTTCTCCCCCTTCTATCATAATGAACGGAACGTCGAGGTGGTGCTCGGCCGCGTGGAGAGAAACTCGAAGAGAAAGTTCGGGGATGCGCACTGGGAGAATAAAGCCTCCCGTCCCATGGCCGCCAGAGAGGAGGCGAAGCGCGAGCTGGAGCACGAGCTGGAGGGCCCGGAAGCCGGGCGTTTGCTCTCCAGGGCCGAAGCCGTCTACTCACGTTTGACGGCCCCGGCACGTAGAACCGAGAGCTGACGGCTGAAATGCTGGCCGCTGAACGCGCGGTTCGCAAACCGTTCTAATTGCTGATCCTGTACCCCTCGCCGCAGGTCAGGCCTTCGCGGCAGTAGACTCCATAATCCGGCCCGACTTCCCCGTACTCGTAGACGTGGGAGCGGATCCTTATGTCCTTCGTGCGGGCCGCCGTGCCGACGTAGTGGTAGCGAACGATCTTCAAGCCCTGACCACCATACGGGGAGCCGTCGGGGTTCTGTTTTGGATAACGGTAGAAGACCTGGTGGAAGTGGATCTGGCCAACGGAAATACGGGGGCTACCTGTCTTGCCGGCGTAGCCGAGCACGGTGTCCCTGTCCACCCTGTCACCCTTGCTCAGCCCGGTACTCAAGGCGCTGAAGTGGCTAGTCAGGCTAACGTACTTGCCGTTGCAGGACTCGATGGAGACGAGGATACCGTAATCTATGTGGGTCTCGTTGCATCCGGCGAAGGTCACGCGCCCGCAGGCGATGGGCGACCAGACAGGGCCCCCCTTTGTCCATGAGGTAGTCGACGGCGAACTTATCGTTTGCGTAGTACGGCTCGCGGCAGCGACCGTACCCGAGGTCGCCGTGGGTGTACTGTCCCTACAGCGTTATGCAGTGATATTGGACCTCGGGCTGATCGCCTGCCTTGTGTGCCGTCTTGCCGGGTATTGCGGTACCCTTCTCGTCCTTATTGAGCGTAGGTGCAGCAGAGGTGGCCCAACTGCACTGACTACCGCTA
>JBKPOM010000192.1:0-12600 GCA_046733115.1 Actinomycetota bacterium
ATGCGATCATGGGAGGATGAGAGCCTACTCAGAAGACCTCCGCAAGAAGATAGTCTCAGCCGTAGAGCGGGGCATGTCCAAAGCTCGGGCTGCTCGCCTGTTCGACGTGAGCCTCTCCTCGGTCAAGCGTTACTCGAGAACCGCTAGAGGAGGAGGGTCGCTTGAGCCCGGCAAGAGCCCCGGACGGCCTCGCAAGGTAAAAGAAAGCGCCCGAGCTCTCCTGGAGGCGGACGTAAAGGAGCGACCAGCCGCCACCATCAGCCAAAGACGGCGTTTCTTGGAGCACCTAACGGGCACAGCCCTTAGCGACTCTACCGTAAGGCGCCTTATGAAGAGGATGGGCTTCTCCCAAAAAACGGAGTGTGGGGGCGCTGGAACGAGACGAGTGGAAAAGAGCAGCTTGGAGGGTGATGGTTGGACAATCACTCGATGCTCGTTCACTGGTGTTCGTAGACGAGATGGGAACGCATATCTCGTTTTCTCCCTTGTACGCGTGGGCTAA
This sequence comes from Actinomycetota bacterium, assembly GCA_046733115.1. Classification (GTDB taxonomy): domain Bacteria; phylum Actinomycetota; class Rubrobacteria; order Rubrobacterales; family Rubrobacteraceae; genus Rubrobacter_D. The sequence goes on from JBKPOM010000192.1 coordinate 503, forward strand.
GAAGGGACAGAGGGCCTACTGCTCAGTGCCGCGCAACAGAGGATCCAACACCACCGTCCTTTCGAGCATGACCCTTGAGGGGATGGGTCCATCGCTCACCGTGGAAGGCGCGACCACTTCCGTGGTCTTCGAAACCTACGTAGAGCAAGTTCTGGCTCCGAGTCTGCGCCGTGGCCACCAAGTAGTGGTGGTGATGGACAATCTCTCAGCTCATAAAGGAGGGAGGATTAGAGATCTCATCGAAGGGCAGGGTTGTGAGCTACTGTATCTGCCGTCCTACTCCCCGGACTTCAATCCGATCGAAGAAGCCTTCTCGAAGATCAAGGGTCTGCTTAGAAAAGGCGAGGTCAGGACAAAAGAGGCCTTGGTTGAGGCGATCGGTAAGGCGCTGTCTGCAGTCACCTCCGGAGACGCTCGTGGTTTCTTCGAGCACTGCGGCTACCCGATGGCGGTTCAATCATTATGGTGAATGCTGTAGAGTTCTTGATTCCATCCTCATCGAATGGCTGCTCGTTCCCACCGGGGACACGCTCAAGGGCAAGGAGCAGATCGCGAAGCTGGCGCCCAACCACTGGTCGGCTTCCCCGGACAGGATGAGAACGTACGATCAGGAATCGAGGGAAGTAGTACGGAAGATAGGAGTTAAGCGGTGGCCAGCTCAAAGTTACTCCTGCCGCGCCAATTCTGCTGGGGCTCACCGCGCCGACCAACCCTCCGCCCGAGCAGTTAACCATGGGGGCCGATACATCGGGTGCTTGAGGCCGGATTTCCGGGTCAGCACCTCCGTGCTTCAACCCTCTCGGAGCCTGTCCACGCCAAGGCGTCCTCCAGACGGTCGTTTCCCCAGAAAAGCTCCTCGTCGACTACGAAGCTCGGGGCGCCGAAGATCCCGAGCTCTATGGCCCGACGTGTCTGGTCGCGCAAGCGCCGTTTACTTTCGGGCGCTTGAGCCTGCTTAATGAGTTGCGAACCCGGCTGTCCGAGCGAGTCGAGTATCGAGCGAATCTCGGCGGCGTCTCCGATCTCGCGATCCTCGGCAAAGTTGGCTCGGAAGACCGCCCGCGTGAACTCGGGAAGCCAAGGCTCGGCTGTCGCTTTCGCGAGGCAAGCGATCCGGGCTGCGAGGAGGCCGTTCCGGGGAAAACGCGATGGCTTTGCGAACGTGATACGGTACTTCGCGCACAGACGCTCCATGTCTCGCCACATGTAACGTCCCTTCGCCGGGTAGATGTTGAAGGGCGAGTCGTCCCAGCCCTGCTCCGCGAAGATAGGACCCAGGAGGAACGGCTCCCAGCGTACCGGTACGCCCGCCGCTGCGGCCACGCCCTCGATCCGGGCAGCAGAAAGGTAGGAGTACGTACTCCCGAACTCGAACCAGAACTCCAGACTAACCGTGTTCACGGCACTTCAACCCATCTTAACGTTGCCAACTGCCGAGGACGGGACGCCGACTCCGTCCGATCCCCCTCTGTTCTTCCTCTTACTGGAACAGGAAGCGTGAGACGGCCTCCTCGTCCCACTCCAGGCCGATCCCCGGACCTTCAGGCACAAGGGCGTGCCCGTCCTCGATACGGACTCGCTCCTTTAGGATAGGGCCCGCGGTGTCCAGATACTCTAGACGGTGAGCGGTCGGGCTGACAGCCAACAGGTGCGTGCTTATCTCCGGGAAGATGTGGCTAGTCAACGGCAAGCTCGCAGGTTCGGCTAGGGCTGCGGTCCTCAGCCAGCCGGTGACGCCGCCCATCTTCATGGCGTCGGGCATCCCGTAGTCACAAGCCCCTGCCTCCAGGCTCTTGGCCACATCGTGGGGCCCCCACCAGTTCTCGCCGATGCAGATCGGAGTCCTGGCCTCCTCGGCGATCCGGGCATGGCCGACGAAATCGTCGGCGCGGGTGGGCTCCTCGATCCAGTAGAGACCCTCCTCGTCGAGGATGCGCACTCGCTCGATCGCCCCCGCCACCGAGAGAGACTGATTGTAGTCCACGGCGAGCCTCGCGGCGCCAATCACGCCGCACAGGGAGTTTATGGCTACAAGGTCTGCCTTTATGTCCCCGTGCCCGATCTTAACCTTGTACGCCTCAAAGCCGAGCTTCGCCAGTTCCCGGGCCTCCTCTTTCACGTTTTCCGGGTGCATGGTCCTAAGGCTGGCGTAGGCGGGTACTCTCTTCTTCTCGCCGCCGAGTAGCTCGACGAGCGGTTGCCCGTTGGCCCTCGCCAGAGCGTCCCAGGCAACCATGTCAATCCCGGAGACGGCGATGCCGGTGAGCCCCTGTGGTCCCAGGAGCCGGAGCATTCCCTGGAGCTTGCGCTCGATCTCCAACGGTGTGACGGCGTCGCCCTCCAGCGTCTTCTCGAGGTTCTCGACGAGTTGCCTCAAGGGCTCTAGGGCGAACGTGGTGTAGGAGAAGACGTAGGCGCGCCCGGTCGCTCCCTCCCGCGTCTCCAGGTCAATGAGGACGAGCGGCGCCGTGGGGATTTCACCACCGCTGGTCTGCACAGGACGCTCCAGCGTGATGTTTACGGCCCTCGCATGTACGGTAGCGACGGTGAGCTCGGCTTCGGTAATCATCAGTTCCTCCTCGGGAAAGTACTCGCTGCTGTGTGCCGCACAATTTCTCCGTGCACTCCTCGTTCCGCTCGACCTGGAAACCTGGCTATCGGCTACTGCGCAGGGCTCTCTCCGCACCCCCGACCACGTCCTCGACGATCTGGGCTGCCGTGGCGGCGCGGGAGAGGCGTACGGCCTGTCCCGCCCACAACGACATGAACTCCGGGCGTCCTTGCCTCTGTGCCGCCGCGCGCACGTCCCTGGTTAGGGCGTTCTGCACGGGGAAAGGTGGGAGCTCTTCCTCGTGCTCACCCACCTCGACCAGGAAACGGTTCTTTATGCCACGCGCGGCCCTGCCAGAAAAGACGCGCGTGACGGCCGTTTCATCTTCAGTGGCCCCAAGCAGAGCCTTTTTGAACTCAGGATGGGTGCCGCTCTCCTCGCACGCGAGGAAGGCGGTCCCCATCTGGGCGGCTTCGGCCCCGAGAACGATGGCCGCCGCCAGCCCCCGGCCGTCCATGATACCCCCTGCAGCGATCACCGGAACCGAAAGGGCATCTACCATCTGCGGGACTATGGCCATCGTCCCGATGAGGGCGTCCCTGAAGTCGCCCAGGAACGTACCGCGGTGCCCCGGCCTTACCGCCCTGCGCCACTATCACGTCCACGCCGCTCTCTTCGAGCCTCAAGCCTTCGCGTACGGTGGTCGCGGTGCCCACCGTGATAATGCCGGCGTCGCGGAGCCTGCGCAATTGCTCCTCATTAGGAACACCGAAGGTAAAGCTGAAGACCGATATGCTCTCCTCGAGGACTACCTCGAGCTGGTCGTCGAGGCTCTCCTCGAACGAGGAAGGCGTCTCTGGGGCTTGGATGCCCAACTCCTCCCGGTAGGGCTCAAGAAGTTTGTCTGAGCGTTCGATCCTTTCGGGGTCCGCCTCGAAAGGAGAGGGCACGAACAAGTTGACGTTAAACGGGGCTTCCGTCCGGCGCCGGATCTCCCACACCTGCTCCCGCAATGTATTCGGCGACAGGTAGGCTGCCCCCAGTGAGCCAAGGCCTCCGGCATTCGAGACCGCGGCGACGAGCTCGGGGGTGGTCGGACCCCCGGCCATCGGAGCCTGTACGACCGGATGCTGTATCTTGAGGGCCTGTGTGACCCTAGTTTCCAGTGTCATGAACGCACTCCTTTCCATGTCCCGCGTTGATCGTGCCGACGAACCCGACGGCCGACGTCAGCAGGCCGCTCAGGGCGAGTGTCGCGGAGGCGGCAAGAACCAACCCGAAACCGCGTCCGAACCGTCGGCCAAGTGGGCAGCCACGAGTGACCCCAGCACCTGGCCGACCCCGAACATGGCGGTAAGGAAGCCTACTATAGGGAGGTTGGTGCCACGCGTTCCCGTTGACTGCCGGTCGTGGGTACGGGTCAGGGCGGCAATGCGGGAGTGCCCCGTTCGACGGCAAATTGCTCCCGACTCCTTGATGTGCATAGAACCAGTATCCAAAACGGCGGTCTGGTCGGCTTCCGAATCCCTGCGGTATTTTGTCGAGTTGTTGCTGTCCTTGGAGGGCTACCTTCGGTCGACTTCTAACGGAAGGCACTGGGCGTTATGCCGACAAGGCGCCTGAACTGCTAAGAGAAGTGACTCGGGCTGGCAGCCCGCCTTGCGCGCTAAGACACCGACGGGTAGATTGGTGCTCTTGAGCAGCTCCTTAGCTCGCTCGACCCTGCGGTGCAGGACGTATTGGTGAGGCGAGAGTCCCGTGGAGCGCTTGAAGGTTCGGGCGAAGTGGTACGGGCTCAGGTTGGCAGCTGCGGCGATCTCGGAGAGTGAGAGATCCCCTGAGAGGTTATCGCCAACGTAGTCGGTGACAGAGCGCAGCGAGGCCTCCGAGAGTCGGCCGGTCCGTTCGGGGTCCAGCCTCCGCGACGGTTCGAGTCCGAGTGAGGAATGGCGCCTGAGGAGGTGCACAGCCAGAACCTGAGCGAGCGACTCGGCGTAGAGCCGATCCGCGGGCCCGCCGGAGATGAGTTCCTCGAGGAGCGCCATGCCAGTTCGCTCGAGAAATGGGTCCCGGACGGCGATGGAGTTCAGAACCTCCAGCCTAACAGGGTCTGTGCCCGCCTCTTCTGCAGCCTGGCGAAAGATGGCGGGGTCGAGGTAGGTGTGCAGGCGGTCGACCTCCCTGCCATCTTCCCACCACTCGCTCTCCAGGCCCGCAGGTACTACGCTGACATCACCCCTGCGCACTATTGCCCGATGCAGGCGCCCTTCCTCCCTCTCGATGAGCTCGGCCGTAGGCCCAAGGTGTACTACCACAGCGTGACCCGCGAAGCCAGGCAGGTAGAAGCCCTCGGTGGCGTAACGGAATCGGCTCGCCTCTAGGCCACGCCAGCCCCGCTCCTTGCTGGATACCACGGTCTCAACGGGGATCACCCGAGAGATGCTATCTACAGGCGGAGAGGTCGGCGACCTGTACCCGGGTCTCAGCGAGGCGGGAGATCGCTTCTCCCGTCTCACCTTGGATCCTCACATCCTAGTCCGAGCATCGTGAGCCACCCTGGCATCCATCTGCGCGAAAATTGGCTCACGTAATTATATGCTTCCAAAGTCTCCACGCCTATCCAGGTTGTGTCCACAAACTTCTGTAATTTGATGGCCCGCTAGCAAGAAGGGCCATAGTCCTCCAAGATGGTTGGTGTTAGAAGTCAACCGATCGAAAAGGAGCGATGATCTGACCACAGATCATCGTAGGGTGGACACGGAGTCGGTGCAAGAGGTCCTGCTCGACGATCCCGGCTTCCTGCGCGAGATTGTCGAGAGGGTGCTCCAGGAGATGCTCGAAGCGGAGATGACCCAGCATCATTAGAGCAGCGCCTTACGAGCGAACCGAGCGGCGCACCGGACAGCACAACGGCACAAGCCAAGGATACTACGCACCAAGGTCGGCGCCCTCAATTTGCTGGTGCCTCAGGATAGGGAAGGGACGTTCTCCACGAGGCTCTTCTGCCGCTACCAACGAAACGATAAGGCGCTAGTTTTGGCACTCATGGAGATGTACGTGGAGGGGTCTCGACCAGGAAGGTCAAGGAAGTGACCGAGGAGCTCTGTGTCACCTCCTTCTCAAAGAGCCTCATCTCTTCGCTGGCCAGCGGCTTGGATGCTTCTCCGGCTTGTCCCCGAGCGTGAAGAGGGCCACTTTGCACCCCGCGTCCGCGCCGGCGCGCGCGATGCGGAGCACCTCCTCGGGCGTCGGGTAGATCCGCTCCCCAGGACGAGGCGGGTGGGCGAAGGTGCAGTAGCCGCAGTTGTCCCTGCACAGTTTGGTTAGCGGGACGAAGACCTTGCGCGAGTAGGTTACGCCCGCCCGAAGTGCCGGTCCCGGAGCTCAGCGGCAGCTCTCATCGCCTGCCTGGGACCGCGTATACCGTCCGCGCCAGCCTGTACAAGTCCTCCCTACCCGCGGCCGCCGCGCTCACCTCGTCGATCACGGCTTTTTTACCCCGTCAGATCTCGTGGAAGGGCAGAATACTCTCCAATCTGACGGGTAAAGGTAAGAACGACAAACCCGACAAACTCTATCGGACATGGGTTAGAATGTGCGCTTGTGTGATTGGAGATCGAAAGGAGAAAGCGTGACCGAGCAGGAGATACAGGACAAGGGCTACGCGAACCCTGACGCCCTGGTCAGCACGCAGTGGGTGGCGGAGAACCTGGATGATACCGACAACTTCCGTATAGTGGAGTCGGACGAGGACGTGCTCCTCTACGACATAGGCCACCTCCTGAACGCCGTGAAGATAGACTGGGTCGAGGACCTCAACGACCCCCTCATGCGCGACTACCTCGACCCCGAGCACTTCGCGAACCTGATGGCGGAGAAGGGCATCACCCCAGACACCACGGTCATCTTCTACGGGGACAAGAACAACTGGTGGGCCACGTACGCCCTCTGGGTCTTCAGGCTCTTCGGCCACGACAACGTCAAGGTCATGGACGGCGGAAGGGTCAAGTGGGAGGCCGAGGGCCGCGAGATGACCCAGGAAGTGCCGTCCTTCCCGAGGTCCGAGTATCCGGTACCGGAGCGGGACGACTCGGAGATCCGGGCTTTCAGGGAGGATGTCGAGAAGCACCTGGAGACGAGCGGGCCGCTCGTCGACGTGAGGAGCCCGGGCGAGTACAAGGGGGAGCTCCTCCACATGCCCGACTATCCCCAGGAGGGGGCCCTAAGGGGCGGGCACATTCCCGGGGCCGCGAACGTGCCGTGGGCGCGGGCGGTCAGGGAAGATGGGACCTTCAAGAGCGCCGACGAGCTGCGCGAGATCTACGAGGGTGAGGCCGGCCTCAGCGGGGGAGAAGACGTAATAGCCTACTGCAGGATCGGGGAGCGCTCCTCCCACACCTGGTTCGTGCTCTCCTACCTCCTCGGCTACGACACCGTGCGCAACTACGACGGTTCGTGGACCGAGTGGGGCAACCTGGTCCGTGCCCCCATAGAGCGCTAGAGAAATGTTGGAGCCCACCCTGGACCGCAAGAGCCGCATAGCGTTGCTCGTTGAGCACTTCGAGAGCCCTCGTCACAAGGGGGCTCTCGAAGGTGCCGACGTCGTGGTGCCTGGAGGAAGCCCCGAGTGCGGGGGGTCCGTGACCGTCTACCTCAAGGGCAACGGCAACGGCGAGGTAGAGTCGTTGACCTGGACCGGTCAGGGGGACAGGATAAGCATGGGGGCCACCTCCATCGTGGTCGACCGCATCATGAACGAGAACCTCAGCATGGAGGAGATCCTCGAAGAAGACTACGGGGAGCTGATCGACTCCCTCGGCAGGGACATAATTGGCAACCGCAGCAGGCATGCCACGCTGGGCCTCTCCACCATAAAAGCCGCCGTGCGGGCATACAAGAAGGACGTCGCGCGCCGGTAGCGGTTTCGCCATGTGTTATGCGTTTGTCGCACTGCGGCTCCTCACCCATCGTTCCCGCGCAAGCGGGAATCCGCGAGCAGTAGAGAAGGTTCGTGGTCGTTGGCTGCGTCGTGCCATCGGTATTCGCCCGGACCTGGTATTACCCTTCTAACCTGAGAGGCTCTCCAGCATCGGCCGCAGCTTGTACTTACGAAGGTGTCGGTCAATGAGCTCGTGCGGGTAAGCCTGCTACTCTTCCTCGCGCCCTTCAGCCAGATAAGCGTCTCGTGCCTTCGCCAGCCAGGTAACGGCTTCGGAATAGTATTTCACCTTACCGTCGTCCATGATCTCCTCGGCTGCCCGCGGCACGTATCGATAACCCATCGCGGGTGCGATTCGACGGCGGCGTCCACCACCCGCTCGACCAGTGCCTCGATAGGGCTCTCTTCGACCACCGCGATGGCGCCCCGAACGAGACCTTCGTGCAGGAATACGTCCAAGTGGCCCACCGGATCGTACGGCACATTCTGGCGTAGAAATTCCAGTAGCTTTTCACGGTGCTCGCGCCAACGCTCCCCTGCCAGCTTCCGCACCTGCGGGTAAGAGGCAAGGTCCGGGTCGGCGCGGACGGCGGTGTTGGCCGCCTGGAGAGCCATACCGGGACGTCCCTCCTTTACCGCCAGGTCTCGAACCAGGTTTGCCAGCAGGCCCTTGCGGCCTTGCAGCGAGAGACCATGCTCCCCGACCCGCAACGCGGACCCCGGATCCCCATGTTCGGGCGGGGCTCCGGCCACGGCCAGGGCCCCTTCGGGGTCGGCGAGGCGTACCAGGCTGTACTCGACGGCCTCCTTTGCTCTTCCCAGCCGGACCAGCATAATGGCGTGGCCAGTGGTCGCGCCGGCGGCTTACGAGAGGTTAAGGTATTCTTCGTGGTGTCCCCGACGTTCCAGCACATTGAGCCGGGCGAGCGTCAAGGGATCTTCGTACATCTCATCCGAGAACTCGTCATCGGGGGCTATGCCTTTCAGCACCTTGACCAGCGGTGGGTACGACCGGCCCTGCTCGATGGCTCCGAACGCCGCGCCGAAGTACTCGCTCGTGTCGTAGTCGTCCAGCTCGCCCCATCATACATCGAGTTTCGCACCACAGTCCTCCTTCTCGAGGGGAGTGAGGTCGTCCATGCTCACAAGAGCTTCCATCCAGACCATTCCCAGTTCCGCAAAGAAGTCGACGAGATCTCCTCCGTAGTCCCCGATCTCTTCCCAATCCAGTACCTCCAGGGCCTCTACGTACTCTGCGGTGATCGCTTCCGGGATCGGCAGAGCATCGCGGCTGCGGTTCGCCAGGATCATGCTCCACGCGCTGTCGAGTACCGGGCGCGCTTCGTCGAGGTCTCCACCGGTGTGCCCGTGGTCGTAGTACCGGTCCGAACCGTGGATGCCGGAGCGGACTCTGCGCCGGATAGCATCAGTATCTACGGGGTGAGTATCGGATATCTTGGGGAGGGCAATCTCCCCCCAATGACCCCGATCAGCGAAGGGTCGCACTCCACCAGCATCGATAGCAAATAAAGAAGCTGGTTCTGGCTTAGCCTCGAGAGGGCCACTTCGAGCTCCGGAGGGTCCCGGACGGTCTCGGGCTCGTGGACGCAGGCGAGCAGGGCGGCGACGATGTGCTTGCACCAGCCACCTTAATCGTAGGGGCAACTGCACCCTGCATCAAGAATCCCGGACTCGTCGAAGGAGATGTGGACTTTGTAGGGAGCATAATCACTACCCGCTAACTCCGCCTTTATTGTATTCTTTCTACGGATCACAGACAGCACGGCTCCTTGCCCGCGGTAGGGCTCGCCACTGTGAAACGACTCAAAAGAGGCGTGTCTCCGGATCACATCCTCGGTAAAACTGAATGGTACGGGATCTTCGCCCATGATCACCTCCGCGAAGCAAGTACAAGTTGGACGTAATCTAGACCGCGGGCGCCACCAGCGCCGATTGCGTTTTTCATGTCCAGACTCCTGCCATGAACGTCTCCGCATATTATCAACAGCGTAATCTCCGCCGAAACATCCGTCTTCCGCTAAACTCCCGGCCATGAACGCGCGAGAGAAGAAATTCCTCTGGGGCGGAAGGTTCGGGGACTCTCCTGCCGAAGCTTTCGAATGCCTCAACGCTTCCATCCCCTTCGACTTCCGTCTCGCTCCCCACGACATTAAAGGCTCCATCGCCCACGCCAGGATGCTCGGGGCGCAGGGAATCATTTCCAGGGAAGAATCGGCAGAGCTAATACGGGGGCTCGAAACGGTTCTCGCGGAGGTCGAGGCAGGCGAGTTTGCCTGGGACGTTTCCGATGAAGACGTGCACACGGCGGTCGAGCGCAGGCTGAGGGAGGTCGTGGGCGACGTGGCGCTCAAGCTGCACACGGGCCGCAGCAGGAACGATCAGGTCGCCCTCGACACGCGCCTCTTCGTTAGGGACGCGGCCGAGGAGATACGCGGCGCCGCGCTCGCCGCCATGCTCGCGCTCGTCGAGGTGGCCGAGAGGGAGCGGGACCTCGTCCTTACCGGCTACACGCACCTCCAGCGCGCCCAACCCATGCTGCTCTCCCACCACCTGCTCGCCCACTTCGAGACCCTCAAGCGCGACGTCAGAAGGCTCGAGGCGGCGCACCAGGCCGCCAACGTCTCGCCGCTCGGGGCGGCCGCGCTCGCGGGGACGCCCCATCCCATCGACCCCGGGCTCACAGCGGAGGAGCTCGGGATGCAGCCTCTCTCCAACTCGCTCGATGCCGTCTCAGACCGCGACTTCGCGCTGGACCTGCTCTACGCCTGCGCCGTGCTCGGGCTGCACCTGAGCAGGCTCGGGGAGGAGTGGGTGCTGTGGACCAGCGCGGAGTTCGGGTTTGCCACCCTCGATGACGCGTACTCCTCGGGTTCATCCATCATGCCCCAGAAAAAGAACCCCGACGCCTACGAGCTCATGCGCGGCAAGGCCGGGCGCCTCATCGGGGACTTGAACGCGCTCCTGATCACGCTCAAAAGCCTCCCGCTCGGGTACTCCAAAGACCTCCAGGAAGACAAAGAACCCCTCTTCGACGCCGTCGACTCGGTACTGCCCGTGCTCGCCGTCCTTCCCGAGATGCTGCGCACGGCCCGCTTCCACGGCGAGCGGATGGAAGAGTCGGCCCGCGGTTTCGCGCTCGCCACGGAGCTCGCCGATTTCCTGGCGGCGGAGGGGGTGCCTTTCAGGGAGGCGCATCGCGCCGTCGGAAGGCTAGTCAAGAGGTGCGAGGAGCTGGAATCGTCGCTGGAAGATCTACCCTCAGAGGAGCTCGCAGCGGCACATCCCGCGCTCGCCGAGTTGCCCCAAGGATTGCTCTCGCCGCACGGTAGCGTACGGAACAAGCAATCCGCGGGCTCCACCTCTCCTGACTCCATCGACGAACAGCTTGGGGAGGCGAGGAGATTCCTGGATACCACCCGCTGAGCCTGTTCTAAGTTTAGTGGGCCGGGGTCGCTACCGGGCTTGCAGTAGCGGCAGGGCCGCAAGCGTCGCGCAGACCAGGGCTGCAACCATGATCGCCGCGCTCGCCAGGCACCACTGGCACAGGGCGCCTATAACGAATATTTCCAGGTAGATGAGGTAGGCGCTGAAGAGCGTTCCGACGAACGAGATCAGGAACCCGAGGTAAATACCGGCATCTCTCCACACAACGGCCGAGAAGACGAGGCCGCCGTAGGCGACGAGGCCGAGCAGGGTCACGGGCATCCCCAGGATCGAGGCGTAGCGGCTGGATTGCACGGTCTCGCAGCCTTCGCCGCTTCCGGTACAGACCGGGGTCAGGCCCGCGAAATGGGTCCAGGTGAGGTAGGCGCTGATCAGGAACCCCAGCAGAGCGAGCATGAGGAGTGCGGTACGGGTAGCGGCGTACCGCCTTTTCGCCTGGACTCTAGGAGCCATCCACCTTGTCGATCGCGGAGGAGATCTGGTCGTAGTCGGTCAACCTGTCTATCTTGGCCTGTCCGCCGGGTCCTTTGAAGATCAAGGTCGGCGTCGAATTTACGCCCGAGTCCTGGGCCCTTGACTGGACGGCCTGGAGCTCTTTCGTGAAGGAGTTGCCGGCGCGCTGGTCTTCCCACTTGCCCACGTCGAGCCCAGGGGTGTCTTCTGCGAGGCCGCGCAGGAAGTCGTCCGTGACGTAGCCGCTGTTCTCCTGTCCCTGCTTCTCGAAGAGCAAAGTGCTGTAGGGCCAGTAACGGTTCTGCTCCCCCGCGGCGAGCGCCGCCCTCGCCGCCGTGACTGAGTCGGGCCCGAGGAACGCCAGGGTCTCGGAGACCAGTTTGACCTGCCCGTCCCTGACGTAGTCGTCGACGAGGTTGGGGAACATCTCGCGGCTGAACCGCCCGCAGAAGGGACACTGGAAGTCCTCGTAGAGGTAAAGGGTGACCGGGGCGTCCTTGTTGCCCAGAGTCGTTCCGTCCTGTGGGATACCCGAGTAGAACTCGCCCACATCTTTGGTGGAACCGCCCCCCGCGCCGCCTAGCTGGCTCAGCACGACGAGCAAGGCCGCCACAACGATGGCCACGGCCACAAGCAGGGCCAGAAGCGTCCGGGGCGACCGTAGCGTATTGCTCTTCTGCACGTGTCTCG
>JBKPOM010000193.1:0-6659 GCA_046733115.1 Actinomycetota bacterium
TCGTCAGCCGCCCGCAGGCGACTGGCGTCTGGGTGCCGCCGCAGTAGCCGTGCTCTCCTTCGACGTGGATGCCGAGGCTCCCATCCTCGCCGAGGGCGATCACTACGCCGAGGACCTCTCGAGCATGTCGCATCAGGCCTACGGGCCACGCGTGGGTGTTCCCCGGATCCTCGAGCTCCTCGCTGCACACGAGATCGAGGCCACCTTCTTCTTGCCGGGCGTCACGGCCGAGCGCTGGCCGAGGACTGTGGAGGAGATCCTTCAATCCGGGCACGAGGTCGCCTTGCATGGCTACTCTCATCGTGTGCTGCCAGGTATGTCCGAGTCCGAGTAGCGCCGGGATCTGGAGATGGGCCTGGAAACCCTTTACGACCTTGGCGTCGAGCCCCGCGGCTATCGGGCGCCGTACTGGCGGATGACGTGGCCGACCCTTGACCTCCTCGCGCGCCACGGTATCCGCTACGACTCGTCTCTGATGGACGACAAACCATACCGACTGGCTACCGCCTCGGGGACAATCGCTGTGCTGCCGGTGCACTGGTCGCTCGACGACTGGAAGCAGTACGCCTTTTTGCCCGATCCAGACATCGGCCAGCATATCGAGAGCCCGCGCAAGGTGGTCGAGCTCTGGACGGCTGAGCTCGACGCGATGCGCGGGACTAGATCCCAGTGCGTCCTGACGTGCCACCCATTCCTCAGCGGTCGACCTTCCCGAGCTAGAGCGATAGAGGCGTTTATCGAGTTCGCGCTCGACCGTGGAGACGTCCGCTTCTCCCGGGCAGATCACCTGGCAGACATTGTCCTAAGACATATCGACAGGCCAGAGAGGATCTCGGTTTGAGCGTGTTCGAGCAATGAAGAGAGCCAATGTCACGATGTGGTCAACCCCACTCCACGCGATATCGCGTCCGCGTGCTCACGACCATAGGACCCGTCGGGTTTGATCCTCCGTTGAGGTAGACGGTCTCTTAGCAATCCGAAAGCGTAGTGTTAAGAGACGGTTGTCTTTCGGTGAAGGAGCGCGAATTTGGGCACTCGCGGGAGCTGCTCTTGCTAGACTCTTGCCAAAGTAGGTCGGGTGGGAACCCTCAAAAGCAATCAGCTCCCTCTGGGAGGTTCTCATCCGGAGGAGGTGGTAGACAACGATGCGCGGTAGCAAAGAAGCCGGGCGACCGTACTGGCTCATCGTGAAGCATGGCGTCAGCGGGATGGATGTGCTCACCATCTATCTTGGTGGTAGCACAGAAGCCCTGGCGGTGTTCACCTTCGAGGAGGAAACGCGGAGGTTTCTCGACCTCCGGTTCGGCGCGTCGAGGGAGGGATGGGAGGCGAGGCAGACCTGGCCAGGAGAGCTGGCGTCGGTTCTCTACGGGCCCTGTTCGGCCGTGAAAAGGGTAGCGTTAGACCCGCTGCCCGAAGCGGTAGACAGGGAGAAATCGATGGGTCTCCAAGCCATGGACCGTAACGATTTCTTGAGGGTGCTGCTGGGAGAAGAACCCGCGGGCATACGTCTGGTGTCTTCTCGGACCCCCGGGTCACACAAGGGGTTACTACATAACCGTGTCGCATAGTCGCCCCTCACACGAGGTTGAACGAGAAGGCTTTGAGCTGTACCGTCATAGAAAGACCGGCGAGATGGGAACGAAGGGCTGGCACGGTTGCTATTGGGCCAGGCGCACTGAAGAGGGCAACTACGAGATCCGCACCGTGCCATCCGCGCTCGGTGAGCCTTCGGCGCATGGGGGCACCTTCCCCAAGGAGGGCTTCGAGAAGCACTATGAGAAGGTCAACCTGTGAGAAGGTATCCGGCATCTCTCCGTCGCTTCTGTCATGAACGCGCCCTTCAACGTCGTGCTCGATGCCCGTGATGCAGGCTAGGTAACTTCACTTTGCGCCGAAGCGGACAGAAAGGTCGTTTGCTCCTAACCGTATCGTAGAACTGAATTGAGATTCGTTACGCGGCACTTCGGTAACCACTTGAGCGACTTCTGTGGGCGTGCGTTCTCAAGAGGCTGCGACTACTGACAGCCGCGAGTGGCCAGATGCGCTAACTCTAGAGGTGGCGAATTCACTGATGCGCTGGACGCGAGAAATGGTTTTCGGGAGAGGTTTGTGGCATCGAAGCGCGAAGGGTCAGGGCGTGTGACGCGCACCTACGATGCCCGGAAACCTTGGAGGATCGGCGCGTACAGCAGGTTGCGCTGGTATTGACCCGCGCATGCCATACATGCACGATCGGTCGAGTAGGCCCTGACAGCACGTTTCAGTGTGATCGGCCCGCATCGCATGATGCGGACATGCGCTCTCACCGACGGATTTGTCCGAACGGGCATAATAGCATCGACCTACGGGCAGGTCAGTGTCAACGCAACCCGCTGTGAGTAAGCCCTTCGGCGAAACCTTTCGTACACCTCATCCGATACAGGTCAACTACACTGAAATTCGCTGTAAGTCAGCCCCCCCGCGAGCGCTCAACCAGGCTCATGCGTATTCCCTGCTTCGGCCTGAGCGTGATCGAAGCGTAAGGCTCTACCCTCTGACCAGGCGCGAGATCCATCCTGAACCACTGAGCCACCGTGGCCAGGATAAGACATGCCTCCGCCATGGCGAAACCCGCGCCGATACACTGCCTAGGGCTCCCGCCAAACGGGAAATACGCGAAGCGCGGCAACGCCTTCTCGTACTCGGCGGTCCAGCGATCCGGGTCGAACCGTTCCAGGTTCTCGTGGTAACGGGGGTCACGGTGCATCACCCACTGGCTCATCAGCGCCGTGGTACCTGCTGGCATCTGGTAGCTGCCGACCTCGCATTCTGCGATGGCCTCCCTGCCCACCACCCAAACGGGTGGGTAGAGGCGCATGGATTCCTTGACCACACGCTCAACGTAAGGCAGATCGGACAGGTCAGACAAGGTCGGAGTCCTACCGCCTAGAACGCGTTCCAACTCTTCGGCCAACTTGGCCTCGGCATAGGGGCTCAGGGAGAGAAGCCAGAAGGTCCAGGAGAGGGCGTTGACCGTGATCTCGTGTCCGGCCAAGAGCAGGGTCATCACCTCATCCCTGAGTTGCTTGTCCATCATCCGCTCCCCATCCTCGTCCTCGGCGAGCACCAGCATGGACAGGAGATCCCCCCTATCCTCACCGCTCTTGCGGCGATCCTCGATGACCGTGCCGACGATCTCGTCGAGCCTGCGGGCCGCCATTTCGAAACGGATGTTGTGCGGGGTAGGGACTCCCCTCGGGATACGGACGAGGCGCCGCCGCGAGGAGAAGTTCTCCAGGGCCACCTTCATGGCCTTCCCTACGTCGGTAGCCCGTGTCCTAACGTCGGCGTCGAAAAGGTATTTGGCGACGATCTCGAGCGTCAGATGCATCATCTCTTCGTGCACGTCGATGGTTTGGCCATCACGCCACGCCTCGAGCGAGCGTTCCGCGAAGGCGACCATCACCTCCCCGTAGGCGGCAACCCTCTTTCGGTGAAAGGCGGGCTGGGCGAGCCGCCGCTGTCGCCGCCAGAACCCGCCCTCGCTGGTCAAGAGACCCTCACCGAGCAAGCGCCGGTTTCTGTTGAGGATTCTCGTCTTGGTGAAATTGCGATTATTCTCGACGAGCACGTACTCGATCAGGTCTGAATCCGAGAGCAGGTACAGGTTCTGGTCCATGAAGCGCAGCCCGACTACGTCACCGTACTCTCGAGCGCCACCGGAAAGGAAGCCCAAGGGGTCTCTCGCGTACTCCCTCAGGTTGTCCTCGATTAGGCGACCCTTGGGACCGGGAGGGCTGTTGACCGTCCTCACTGCCTTCATGCCTCCTAAGGGTGCGTGGTTCGCGTCCTTAGTGGTGCCCGCGAAAGTTGGCTCACCCCCGAGTATACAGCGGTGCATAGTGGGGCCGCGAGGTGCCCAACCCCATCCAGCCAGCCTGGTCGAGCCGGCGACAACGCGCGGGTGTTTTCTATCGTGAGGAAGGCTCTTAACGCTAAGGGAGATCCGCAACGCGGCCTCCAGGGTATAGAGATACCCAGTGAATCGATACACTCTTGACCACACCCTCTTTAGAACGCTTAAGCATCTGCGCCGGGCAGCGAAGCTGGTCGGTGGTGAGATAATGTTCAGCCGTGGCGGGCACTAAGGACTACTGCAGTAGGGAGGGGCAATGGATATCGGTATAGGGTTACCAGCAACGATTCCTGGAACGAAGGGTTCCCTCGTCCTGGACTGGGCCAAGCGGGCGGATTCCGCATCCTTCTCCAGCCTCGGCGTCCTCGACCGGATGGTCTACCCCAACTACGAACCCCTTATCGCGCTGGCGGCCGCCGCGGCGGTAACCAGCCGCGTGCGCCTGATGACCACGGTGCTCCTCGCTCCGCTGCGCGGAGCGGGGGTGCTCGCGAAGCAGGCCGCTAGCATCGACGCGTTATCGGAAGGGCGCCTCACCCTAGGGCCAGGCGTAGGAGGCAGAGAGGACGACTTCCGGGTGGCCCCGGCCTCCTTCCGCGACCGGGCTCGCAGGTTCGAGGAGCAGCTCGACATCATGAAACGCATCTGGTCCGGCCAGCCGGTGAGCGAGGAGATGGGACCGGTGGGGCCGCCCCCGGCACGAGAGGGTGGTCCCGAGCTATTGATCGGCGGCTACTCGCAACCCCGATACGGCGGGTGGGACGCTGGGCGGACGGGTTCATAAGCGGCGGCGTGCCCGACCCCGAGCAGGTACGCCAGATGTTCGACCTCGCGGAGGAGTCCTGGAGGGCTGAAGGAAGGGAAGCCGCGGCTTGTGGCGAGCCTCTACTACGCCCTCGGCCCGAACGCCGCTCGAGGGGGCGATTACATCCGCGACTACTACTCCTACTTCGGGGCGGCCGCCGACGACATGGCGAGGTCCATCCCTTCCTCCCCGGAGGCTGTCGAGGGGCTTATCCGTGGCTTTGGCGAAGCCGGTGCGGACCAGGTGATCTGCTGGCCTACGGTGGCGGAGCTAGATCAAGTAGATCGCCTCGATGAGTTAGTCGACTGACCCTCTCTTGGAACAGTGTAGGGGATGAGTAATTGAGGAACTATCGGACGCGGACGAACCGTACGCTTTCCGCTCGGCGCCTCCGACTTGCACGGTTTGGACTCAGCGTTGATCATGACCCAAGAGTGCGTCCGATTGCGCGTTGAAGGTGAGCGATACTCATAAGCTTCGAGACGATGGTTAGACTGGCTGTTCTGTCGTGCTGCAACGGCAGGATCTACCGCTCCCGGGCGGTGAGTAGCCATTCACAAGGGTCCTCAAACGAACCAACGGCCGCGGCAGTCGTGGGTTGGCAAGAGACGTGAGAGTTTGGCTGGAGGCTCTGGTATGGAGGTAAAGTCGGACGATACCATCGCGGGTGCCGGCTACTTCGCCGGCAGCGGCCACATCGACGGGGGGCTTCTGCGGCGGTTGGCGGCCAGGATCGCTGCGTTCGGCGACCGTGAGGAGCTGTGGAGCAACATGCCGTTCACCGGAGAGGTGCTCGACGCGGTCCCCCGGTGTACCGGAGAGGACGTAACGGAGGCGGCCCGGCGGGCGAGGGCGGCGGCGCAACGGCCGTGGTCCCGGTGGAGCTTCGAGGAGCGGGCGGGCGTGTTCTTGAGGTACCACGATCTCTTGCTGGAGCGACAGGACGACATCCTACAGCATGTTTCATAGTAGTTGGCCTACCGAATGGTAGCCAGCATGCTCGAAAAACCCGCCGGCATCTTCGCGGCTGACCGCGGACAGTGCCAGGCCCAGTGCCTCTACCAAGGCCTCGCGGGTCCGGGCTCTGCCGCCCTGCGTAGGATCTCCTTGATCTTGGAGAACGCTTCTTCGATAGGGTTGTACTCCGGTGAGTAGCCGGGCAAATACACCAACCCGCAGCCCCTCGCCTCGATCAGCTCCCTCACCCTCCTCGGCTTGTGAGCGGGCAGGTTGTCCATGACCAATACCTGCCCTTCCTCTCCAGTTGGGGAAGGAGGATTTGCTTCAGGTAGGCCTCGAAGATCCTCGCGGTGGTCGAGCCCTCGACCGCCAGAGACGGTCCCATCCCCTCCAAAGTGATGCTCGCCAGCAAGGTCGTGTTCTTGCCCCGGTTGCGCGGCACGGATAGCGAAAGCCGCTCGCCTTTGGGAGAGTAGCCGTACAAAGGGGTCAGCGAAGTGTGGGTGCCACACACATCGACGAACACACAAGCCTCCTGGGGTTCACTACCCCGGCTACCATCGTCCTCCAGGAGGCCCTCAAGAACTCGTCGCGTTCTGCGGCCGATCTTCCCCCTCTTTCCTGGTGGAGTTCATCCGCTTTGTGGCCCGGCACATACGGTGGAGCGGCTGACCTCCAAGGAGGCCACCACCCGCAGAGGTACTCGCACCTCTCTGCTGCAGAGTGACGAAAGGGCGCTCCTTTATGTCCTCTTCGAGCAGCTTGCTTCGAGCAGCTTGCTGGCTCGCTCGTCGAGCTTGGGTTTCGAGCCGGGCCTCTTCTTGGGGGCGAGCGATCGGCCATCCTCGGCGAGTTCGGCCTAGCGTTTTATGGAGGAGAGGCTCACGGAGAAGGTGCGGGCTGCTTCGCTCTTGCCCATCCCTCGCTCGAGGGCTTGGACTATCTTCTCTCTTAGGTCTTCTGAATACGGGTTCATGCGTCCATGATGCCCAATAG
>JBKPOM010000194.1:0-12219 GCA_046733115.1 Actinomycetota bacterium
GCTACGGCCTCTACCTGCCCGAACTCGACGATACGTGGTTGAGGTTCGTAGACGGGAGGCCTGTGAGTTCCATAACGACGCGGTTCCTTTCGTGGTGTTGCGAGAGGCTCGAAGCGGCTGGCAAGAGAGTCCTGCTTCTCACCTGGGATAACGCCAGTTGGCATATCTCCAGGGAGGTCAGACAGTGGCTCGGAAGGCACAACCGAGAAGTCAAAGAGAGCGGCAGCGAAGCTGGAGTAAGGATCATGAGTTGCCTTCTTCCGAAGCAGAGTCCGTGGCTGAACGCCATCGAGCCCAAATGGGTACACGCAAAGCGCAGGTCGTAGGACCCGAGGGATTGCTGGGAGCTTACGAACTCGCAGACAGGGTATGCCGGGTCTTCGGTTGTCCGCATTACGAGCATCTCTCCGTTCCCCGGAAGGTCGCTTGATCATGCACCAGGACGCACGCACCGTGGCTGGCCTCCTGCGCTACGCCGTAAGCCTCAACACTACCGCCGGGCTCGTCTCCCCCACACAGCGCCGCCTCGCGGCCTCGACCTACAGGGCCATCGAACTCGCCGCGGGCGTACTCGAGGAAAATCGCTGGAAGAAGTGATCCGGGACGCAGACCGGACCTGGACCGGCTCGCTCGAGGAAGACCACCTCCGCGCCATCGAACTACTAGGGCGAGAGCGCGACACCCTCAAAGAAGTCCTCTCCAGCCACCTCACCCCCGAACAAGTCGCCGATTACCTCGAAGTGCGGAGAGATCAATACCTCGAGCTCCTCCGCCAGAGCCCTCCAGGGAGAAAGACGAAGGCGAACCCGGAGGTTAGTTCGTTAACAAGGACCCGCTCCCCGGCAATTGCCGCCGCCCCCAGGCGCGGTAGACTCCTGTATGTGCTACTTGCAAATAGATATAGAACGGCCGGTGCACCGGAGGTTGTATGGCGATAAGCAGGCAGAAGGCACTGGCGTTAAGGGACGGGACTTGCGTGCGGGTACGTGGGATCAGGGCCGAGGATGCCGAGGCGTTGCAGCGGCTCGTCGGTAGAGCCAGCGACCGTTCCGTGGAGCTACGTTTCTTTGCTCCTCTAAAGGAGCTGTCGGACGAGATGGCCTGGCGCTTCGCCGACGTCGACGGCAGGGACCGGTTTGCGTTAGTGGCCTTGGATCCCGAGAACTCCGAGGAGATCGTCGGGGTCGTGCGCTACGCGCGGGAGGGAGATGGCGACGGGGCCGAGTACGCGGCGCTCGTCGAGGACAGGTTCCAGGGTCGGGGGCTCGGGATCGGTTTGACGAGAGGCCTGATCGAAGCCGCCCGCGAGAACGGTATCGGGCACCTCTACGCCCTGGTCATGCGCGAGAACGTCGGCATGTTGAGGTTGCTACGAAGCCTGGACCTCCCGGAGCGCATACGCTGGCAGGACGGCTCCGAACGCGTGGAGATAGCCCTACGGTCCACAAACGCCGCCTGAGAGCGAAACGCGAGGCTGGAAACGGCCTATCCCGGGCGGTTTTCGTCGGTTGGTAGGAGATCTAGTTGTTCCAGCAGGCTCGTCATATCGATGCCCCCACGGAGTTCGACGAGCCTGCCGTCCGAGAAGCGGTCCGTGAAGGTGCCGGTGAAGATCGCGTGCTTGTCCGTGGGCGGGTACCAGAGCACGCCGCCGCGGTCGGTGCCGGGGAAGGCGCAGCGGGTCTTAACCACATAGCCTTCTGCGTTTTGCTCCTCGATGGAGAGGGTGAGATCGGGAACGTGCGGTGCAGATCCACGATCGACTTCTTGAATTCTTCTTTGCCGTACCGGTCGGGTTGGTAGTCTAGAAGATCTTCGGCAACCAGTTCGTCACCACGTCGGGGCTTCCCATTCCCCAAGCTTTTTCGTAGAAGCGTCGGGCCTTCGAGCGGTTCTCTTCAGAGAGCGCCTGATACTCTCTGGCGACGATCTCGGTTTCGCGGTTCCTGGCACCGTAGAGCAGACGACCGACCAGTATCCAGCCCACGCTCGCTAACACTAACGGCACCTGCAGCGAGATTTCCATCCAGCGGGTGTCTGCACACGGGATCACGGGTGGTCCGATCGAACTACGCACGATTACTGACACGACCAGTACGACAACGGTGAATCCAGCAAGCCGAGGACCAAGAGCATGAACCTCCCCCGGCCAAGCCCCCGCACCCACAACGTGGCAACGCCACAGAGCGCTATGCCGGCGCTCGGTGCTGTCGAGTGAACAAAGACGAACGCCCTCGAGAAGAGCGGATCCGAAGTAGCGCCATACGCATCCTGAGAACCGGGAAGCTGGCCGAGAAGCAGGGTCAAGGGAAGAACTAAGGTGAAAGAAAGCAGCGCGACGCCGGAGAGGGCCATCCTTCGGACCAGCCGCGGCGCCCCATCCAGCGAAAAATAGAGCCCGGCCAGCCCGACGCAGACGAGGAGCCACCTCGGAACCCACTGCTGGAAGCTTGCCACGACATAGTACCTGTCGTGGGCGTAGGAGAACATACCCTCCGGGGCACGTAGCATGGCCACGACGAAGAGCGCGCTCGCCACGAGCCCTAGAACCCCAGCGGCCACCAGCGCGAGACCACCCCAGCGCACGAGCCGATCCCTCCACCCGTACAGCCAGTTCAAGGCGCGCAAAAAGGGCGCCCGGTGGGTACCGGACGCCCCGAGTCCCGATCTTTTGGCCAAGCGGTTAGACGCGCTCGAAGATGGCGGCGATGCCCATGCCGCCGCCGATGCACAGCGTCACCAGGCCATACTGGCCGCCGGTGCGGGCGAGGTGGTGCAGGATCTTGACGGTCAAAACGGCGCCCGTGGCCCCGACCGGGTGTCCCAGGGCCACCGCCCCGCCAACCGGGTTGAGCTTCTCCTCAGGGACTTCGAGCTCACGCCCTACAGCTATAGCTATGGACGAGAAGGCCTCGTTGGCCTCGACGGCGTCGAGGTCGTCGACCGATAGCCCGGCCTTCTTGAGGGCCAGCCTGGACGCGGGAATCATACCCGTGCCCATAACGGAAGGATCGACCCCGGCGACGGCCCCGGAGACGAGCCTGCCGGCCACGGGCATCCCTAGCTCCTCGGCCTTGCGCTCGCTGGAAACCAGCATTATGGCCGCCCCATCGTTGATGCCGGAAGCGTTGGCAGCCGTTACCGTACCTTCGTCCTTCTTGAAGACCGGCTTCAGCTTCTGGAGGCCCTCAACGCTGGCGTTGGCGCGGATGTGCTCGTCCGTGGTGAACTGGACTGTCTCCTTCTTCTGCTTGACCTCGACGGGTACGATCTGACCATCGAACAGCTCTTCTTCGTGCGCCTTGGCGGCCCTCTGGTGGCTCCTGACGGCGTAGGCGTCGGAGTCCTCGCGGGTTATGCCGTACTCCTCGGCGACGTTCTCGGCCGTCACACCCATGTGGTAGTCGTTGAAGACGTCCCACAGCCCGTCGTAGACCATGTGGTCGAGGATCTTGGCGTCGGGCATCCCCATCCTGTAGCCGTAGCGGCCCTTGGGCATGAGGAACGGCGCCATGTCCATGTTCTCGATGCCGCCGGCCATTATCACGTCTGCGTCACCGAGCGCTATCTCCTGGGCCGCCGAGATCACGGCCTGGAGCCCCGAGCCGCACATCCTGTTCAGCGTCATGCCCGGAACCTCGACGGGGAGGCCGCTCTTTATACCGACCTGGCGGCCCGGGTTCATGCCCTGGCCCGCGGAGAGGATGTTGCCGACTATCACCTGGTCGACCTGGTCGCCTTCGATCCCCGCTCGCGAAAGAACTTCTTTGCCGACCGTGGCCCCGAGGTCCGTCGCCGGCGTGTCCTTGAGAGAACCGCCGAAGGTGCCTATACCCGTCCTGAGAGGCGTCGAGATGACTATCTCGCCGTTACCGTTGCCGTTGCCGAAGCTCACCCTCTACTCCTTCCGTATACGCCATTACAAAGGATACATCAAAAGACAAGGCCCGGACCACCCGGCCCGGGCCTCTCTGTACTCGCTTCAACGTACCGCTCTTCAAGCTACCGTTTGGTCCTCCGCTACGCCTCGTCCAGATTGCCCCTGTAGTGGGAGAACATGGAGTTGAGGAAGTCCATGTAGGCGTTGACCTACTCCTGGGCCAGCGCCTGGGACGCCTCCTGCTGCTTGCGATGATGCTCGATCAAATCCTCGGAGAGGGCCCTGTTGTTCTCGGCCTGCGTCCTAAGGTTGTTGATGACGCCGTTGAAGAAGTCCTGCGTCACCTGCGCGTTGAGCTCCTGCGCCGAGACGGAACGGTCCGCGATCGACTGGTAGGACTCCTTGAGCGCGTCGGCGAACTTCTCCGCCGCCTCGTTTACCTGCTTCTGCTGCTTCTCGTCTATGATATCCCTTCCTGTCTCTGAGTTTGCGTACCGAATAATCGTTACCCAGTATGGAAACCGCGAAACATGCGGCGAGGGAGCGGGCCCCAGGGCCCGCTCCCCTATAGCTTTGCCCCGTAAACCGGACCCTACCTGCGGGTCGCCTTCCTGGTGGCCTCCAGGTTCTCCTTGTAGTAGGCCATGGGCGCGTAGGCGAGATCCATGTAGGCGTCGAGGGACTGCTCGACGAGGGCCTGGTAAGCGTCGCGCCCTTCCTCGGCGCGCTCGAAGAGCTCGCCAACCACGCTGCGGTTGCTCTCGGCCTGGTGGCGCAGCTCCTTGATGGTGCCGTCCACTATGCCCTGCGCGAACCTGACGTTCCGCTCCTGCAGACCGACCGCGTGATCCACGACCGTCTGGTAGGAATCCCTCGTGTTCTCGGCGAGCCTCTCAACGGCCCTGTTCGTCTTCTCCATCGTAGCCATCCAGATCTCCTTTCTCGCGTAAGACGCGAACTACTCGCCGCCGCTCTCTTCCTCTTTTTTGTCCTGCAGCGGCCTGCCAGTGTAGAGCCGGAAGAAGTTGTCCATGGTGCGCTGGTACTGCTCTAGAGACTTGGCCCAGAAGTCGAGGTAAGACCTTCCCGCATCAGTGATGGTGTACATCCTGCGCGCAGGCCCGCCCCTGGAGGTCTCCCAATTGGACTCGACGATGCCCTCTTTCTCCATCTGCCGTAGCGTCCGGTACAACGTTCCAGGGTTCATCGCCTCGAAACCAAAGGCGGAAGCCCGCTCCATTAGCTCATACCCGTAGGAGTTCCACTCCCTCAAAGAGAGCAGTATCACCGGCACCAGCCAGTTCCGCGGCCGTGCCTCTACCCCCCGGAAACCCCGCTCCCGACCTTCGACCTCGCGCTCCTGTCCTTCATTGTTCATGCTTCTCTCTTCCATGCTCTATATGCATTTTACATATATGTATTGGTACGTCAAGGGTAAGATCCGGCAAAGCGCCAGAAAACCCCGTTGGACGAAAGCCGTTTTCGGTCCCGATGTTGCAGAGAGCAGGACAACGTTCGACCCTCGTGTAGCTCCGTCCGACGCGCACATATTATGACAGAGCACCTTGACCGAAACTTCATGTATCTGCTTCGCGCCGGTCCTGGCTCCTTGCGGCGTGTGCCGGAATTACGTCGAAAGGTGCATGACTAACGTTTGGTGGCATTGTAATCTGGGAGGGCATTGTGCGAGGGGGAGTGGCGTCCGCGACTACTCCTTTCCTGTTCTCCAACTATCACCCACTTTGCGCGGATGCCGGCTTCTCAGCACGCTCGGGCCCAAAGGCCCTCGCTTGTCAGCAGTTTGGGTCGATACTTGCGTGTGCTATCGCAACTCCGCAGAAACCTGTTGCCTTATGTGCGCGAGGGGCGGACTTAGGTGCGGATGGTACTTAGTTTGCGTGTGATTTCTTCTGTCAATAAACTCTATCTCACGAGCGAAGACGAAAGGGAGGGCAGTGTGGGCACCTTGAACGAAGCCGTTGTTGTGGTTACTGGCGCGAGCAGGGGTTTGGGCGCAGCCATAGCGGAGGAGTTGGCGGGTGGGGGGGCAAAAGTCGTCGTCAACTATTCTCGGAGCAAAGAGCCCGCCGAGGAGTTGGTCGAGAAGATCTCGGAGGCCGGCGGCGAGGCCATTGCGGTTCAGGCCGACGTATCGGATGCTGAGCAGGCTCAGAAGCTCATAGATCGGGCGATAGAAGAATTCAACAGGGTCGACGTCCTGATCAACAACGCCGGCATCAACATCGACCGCACGCTCAAGAAGCTCTCCGTGGATGACTGGGACAAGGTGATCCAGGTCGACCTAAACAGTGCCTTCTACACGGTCCACGCGGTGCTGCCGCACATGACCGACCAGGGCGGAGGCAAGATCATCAACATGAGCTCCTTCGTCGGCGAGGCGGGCAACATCGGCCAGGCCAACTACTCGGCGGCCAAGGCTGGCCTCCTCGGCTTCACCAAGACCGCGGCCCAGGAACTGGCCCGAAGCGGGATCACCGTGAACGCCATCTGCCCCGGCTTTATAGAGACAGACATGGTCGCCAGCATCCCCGAGGAAGCCCAGCAGAAACTCCGCAAGCAGGTCCCCCTCGGCCGCTTCGGCAAGCCGGAAGAGGTCGCCCGGGCCGTCCGTTACCTGGTCGAGGACGGCGACTACATCACGGGCCAGTCCATCGACATCAACGGCGGCATCTACATTAGGACGTAGCAGCAGATCCTTCGCGGCCCTCGCCCCGGCGGGGGCCGCGCGGCCTGTGATGCCGCAGACAACCACATCCCTATAAAGGCATATACTTCTCCCATCGGCCAAAGCGCCGCCCGTGATCCTTGTACGTTCGTATCTATCTGTTCTAGACACATACGTTCATTTCGTATACAATTAAACGGCATGTAACAAAGTCCACACCTTTCGAGGTGTGGGCTGTAGTGTTTGGCGAGTGAGAGAGGTGGAGTGTTGAGGCTTGACGGGCGTACGGCGGTAGTAACGGGGGCTGCGCGCGGCATTGGGGCTGCTGAGGCCATCCGTCTGGCGCAGGAGGGGGCGAACGTGGCGGTCTTGGATCTTTCGGCTGAGGCTTGCCAGGAGACGGTGGAGGCCGTCGAGGCTGCTGGGGCCGAGGCTATAGCCATCGCCTGTGACGTGTCGAGCGCGCAGCAGGTGGAGAAGGCATTCGAGGAGATCGCCCACCGTTTCGGGCGCATCGACATCCTCGTCAACAACGCGGGGCTCTTGCGCGACAACCTCTCGTTCAAGATGAGCGAGGACGACTGGGACAAGGTGCTCGATGTCCACCTCAAGGGCAGCTTTTTGTGTTCCAAGGCGGCCCAGAAGTACATGGTCGAGCAGGAGTACGGCAAGATCGTCATGACCAGCTCCATCGTGGCGCTGGGGAACAAGGGGCAGGCCAACTACTCGGCGGCCAAGGCCGGCTTGCAGGCCCTCGCGCGGACGCTCGCGCTCGAGCTCGGCCGGTTCAACATCAACGTCAACGCGGTGGCACCCGGTTGGATCGAGACCGAGATGACCAAGGAAGCCGCGGAGCGCGTCGGCATGACCATGGAAGAGATGAAGGGCCGCTTCGAGAAGAACATCCCCCTCAAGCGCTTCGGACGCGTAGAGGACATCGCCAACGTCGTCGCCTTCCTCGTCTCCGACGACGCCTCGTACATCAGCGGCGAGACGATCTACGTCGCGGGTGGTCCTTCCAGCTCAGTAATTTAGAGGCTACAGGTTTCAGGCTTCAGGTATTGGGGCGGAGGTTTTCTCCGCCCCCGCTGCTTTCCGCGCGAGATGCAGCCCGGCTCATACCGCGTCCGTCAGGACGGTCATGCTGTCCAGCCGCGGACGCACGCCTAGCCCCTCTCGTGCGTCATTCCCGCGCAAGCGGGAATCCGCGAGTAGCGCAAGACGTAGGCCCAGGTGCGGCGGCGTTGCCATTCACCCAGACCCGGTATCATCCGCTCCCGTAGCGGTCAGTCGAGCGAAGACCTGATGCCTGTAGCCTTTAAGGATTGAGAAGCAACTTGCCCGTCGTCTAGCGTCCTTCCAGGTCGTCGTGGGCTTCGGCGGTGTTTTCGAGTGAATAGGTGCCGCCGATGGTGAGCTTTAAGTCGTCCGAAGAGATCCAACCAAGAACCTCCTGGAGGGAAGGCACGAAGAGGTTGGGGCGGCGCATGATCTGGGGCAGGTAGAAGTCGACGACGGCGTGGCAACGCTTCATTAGGGCGGTGGGAACGATGGTCCTCCGCTCCCTGCTCGCGGCGCCGAAGACGACGATCCTGCCGAAGACGTTGAGGCACTTGAGATTCTTCTCGGGGAAGTCGGCCCCGACCATCTCCAGGATGATGTTCGCGCCCTCGCCCCCCGTGGCCTTGCGGACCCTCTCGGGCCAGTCTTCTTCGGTGTAGTCGATGAGGACGTCGGCACCCAAAGAGCGGGCGAGCTCGAGCTTCTCTTCGCTGCTCGCCGTGGCGATGACGGTGCCGGCCCTGAGCAGCTTCGCCATCTGGACGGAGAGGGTCCCGACGCCGCCGGCCGCGGCGTGGACCAGGACGCTTTCTCCCTCTTTCAAGGCGCCCGAGGTCTTGATGCAATGATAGGCCGTCAGGCCTTGTAGCGGGATTGCTGCGGCCCGGTCGAAGTCCAGGCCTTCGGGGAGTGTCATCAGGCTCCGCGCCGGCGCGACCGCGTACTCCGCATACCCACCCGTTCCGATCAGAGTGACCACCCAGTCACCTGCGGAGGCGTCGTCATCAACCCCTCCCCCACCTCGGCGATGGTCCCTGCAACCTCGGAGCCCGGGGTGAAAGGAAGGTCCTGGGATTCGACGTACTGGTTGCGGCGGCGCATGGTATCGGCGTAGTTCACGCCGGTGGAGCGGGCCTCGATCAGGACCTCCTCCTCACCCGGCTCGGGACGCTCGACATCGACGTACTGAAGCACGTCAGCCTCCCCAAACTCCTCGACCAAAACCGCCTTCATCCGCGCCATGTCGCTCCCATCTCCAAGAGAAGCCTGAATCCTGATGCCGGTAGCCTGAGGCCTTCTGTTAACGAAAGGCCGGGATGCCCGTAACAGCGCCGCCGAGGATGAGGGTATGTACCTCGTCCGTTCCCTCGTAGGTCCTCACGCTCTCCAGGTTGCTCATGTGGCGCATGGGCGGGTAGTCGAGCGTAACGCCGTTACCGCCGAACACGGTGCGGGCCTCGCGTGCGATCTCTATCGCCTCCCTCACGTTGTTGAGCTTGCCGAAAGAGATGTGCTCGGGCCTCAGCATGCCCGCGTCCTTCATCCTGCCTATGTGGAGCGCGAGGAGCGTCCCCTTGCCCACCTCGATCAGCATGTTCGCGAGCTTCTGCTGCACCAGTTGGAAGGAGGCTATGGGCCTTCCGAACTGCTCGCGCTGCTTCGCGTAGGCCAACGCCGACTCGTAGCAGTCGCGCGCAGCCCCCATCGCGCCCCAGATGATACCGTACCTCGCCTCGTTCAAACAGGCGAACGGCCCGCCGAGTCCCCTGGCCTCGGGGAGCATCGCGCTCTCGGGGAGGCGAACGTCTTCGAAGGTCACGTCGCACTGGATCGAAGCGCGCATCGAGAGCTTCGGCGTTATGTCCCTCGCCGAAAAGCCGTCGGCGTCCGTCGGAACCAGGAAGCCACGGACGGGGTTCTTCTCTTCGTCCGTGCGCGCCCACACGACGGCGACGTCTGCGATGGTGGCCAGCCCGATCCAACGTTTCTCCCCGTTCAGGACCCAGTCAGATTCCTCTTTCCTGGCGAAGGTCTTCATGCTGGCGGGGTCCGATCCCGCCGTCGGCTCTGTCAAACCGAAGCACCCGATCGCCTCTCCCCTCGCCATCCTGGGCAACCACTCCTGTTTCTGCTCCTCGGACCCGAACTTGTGGATGGCGCTCATGGCGAGCGAACCCTGCACGCTCACGAAGGTCCTCAGGCCCGAGTCGCCCGCTTCGAGCTCCATGCAAGCGAGCCCGTACTCGACCGCGCTCCTGCCCGCGCACCCGTAGCCCGAGAGATGCATGCCGAGAAGACCGAGTTCGGCGAACTCGGGCACGATCTCCTTCGGGAAGACGGCCTCATCGTACCACCCCTCGATGTTTGGTTTGATCGTCTCCCGCACAAAGGAACGGACCTTCTCCCTGACGCCTATCTCCTCGTCTGAGAGGTGGGCGTCTATATCAAGAAAGTCGCTCGCCTCGGGCCGGAGCGGGGTCCCCGTGTCCGCCTGCTTCGCGGTCGTAGCCATCTTCTCACCTCGCGTAGACTGTTCGCCTCCTGGCCCGTGGATTATCCCATATCGTCCGAGTGCCCATCACGAACGCTCTTACTTCCCGGCGGTTGGCCCGAGGCTCCCCGCGAGGGTAGACTGGCGGCATGGACGAGCCGAGTAGAGTCCCCTTCGACAAGCTTCCCTGGGCCGACGACGCCCCCGGAATCCGTGCCAGGAAGGTGGACGTAAGGCGCGCCCGCTGGGCGCCCGTCGAGTACGGAGAGGGCGTAGGTAGGGAGGAGTGGTGCGAGGAGGGCCACCGCAGCGATGTGCTGTTGGGGGAGATCAAGTACGAGTTCGCCGACGGGCGCGCCCCGCTCCGGGCGAAGGAGAACGAGGCTTTCTTGCTCCCACCGGCGCCCCTTGGTGGCGGCGCGCACCGGGGTCGTAACCTCGCCCCCGGCCCGACGCGCCTCTTCCTGATAGACGACATGAGGGCATAGGATCTTGCTGCCGCTGGAAGGAGTCAGGGTCCTCGACCTCTCGCGGGTTCTGGCAGGACCCTACGCTACGATGGTGCTCGGTGACCTCGGCGCCGACGTAATAAAGGTCGAGCATCCCGAGCGCGGCGACGACACCCGTCACTGGGGACCGCCTTTCGCGGGTCAGGGTGAAGCTCGGGAATCGGCCTACTTCCTCTCGGTGAACCGCAACAAGCGTTCTATCGGGATCGACCTCAAAGACCCGGAAGGGCTGAAGCGGATAAAAACGCTCGCGGCGGGGGCCGACGTCGTGATCGAAAACTGGAGGCGCGGGGCCCTGGAGAAGCTCGGCCTCGGCTACACAGCCCTGAGCGAAGCGAACCCCGGCCTCGTCTATTGTTCGATTACCGGATTCGGTCCTGGGCCAGACGAGGAGCGTCCTGGCTACGACTTTCTGGTGCAGGCGAGGGGCGGCGTCATGGGCATCACGGGCCAGCCCGGTGGCGAGCTGACCAAGGTGGGGGTGGCGATCTCGGACATCGTATGCGGGCTGTTCGCCTCGAATGCGGTCATGGCCGCCCTCCACCGCCGCGCCGCGACCGGAGAGGGCTCGCGCATCGAGGTGCCGCTCTTCGAGTCCACCCTGGGCTGGCTCGCCAACCGCGGCCAGGAGTACCTCATAAGCGGCGAGGATACGGGCCTCATCGGCAACGCCCACCCCTCCATTGTCCCCTACCAGACCTTCGACGCCTCGGACAAACCGCTCGTCGTGGCTGTCGGCAACAACACCCAGTTTGCCGAGCTGTGCAAAGTCGTGGGCCGTCCCGAGCTGGTCGAAGACGAGCGCTTCGCCACCAACCCCGATCGCGTGGCCAACCGTGAGGCTTTGATCCCGGAGCTCCAGGAAGAGTTCCGCAAACGGCCCGCGGACGAGTGGGTCGAGGAGATCCAGGCCGCGGGCGTCCCGAGCGGGCTCGTCAACACCCTCGCCGACGTTTTCGCCGACGACCACGTCCATGGCTCGGGCATCCTACAGGACATCTCTCATGCCTCGGCCGGCCACCTCAAAATGCTCGCCTCCCCGATCCTCGTGGACGGCGAACGCCTCCCCATCCGCCGCCCCCCGCCCGCCCTGGGCCAGCACACAGACGAAACCGACGACTGGACCTAGGGCGGTTTGCGAACCGCCCTCGTTAAGCCTCCCTGAGAGCCGTGGCATCAACCGTCGAGCACCGCCAGATCGAGGCGGCGCAGACGCTCGGGGTCGGCGAGCACGTCGATCTCGACGATCTTCCCGCGCACGACCGTGAAGCCCATCACCGAGAACGGCTGGCCCTCCCGAGCCGTGACGAGCCCGGCGGCTCCGTTTACGAGCGCCGGCCGCGCGAACCGGGCCAGCCGCGAGAAGGTGAGCGCCCCCTCGGCGACCGCCCGGGCTCCGCGGACGAGGCGTGACGCGCCCGTCGGAGTAGTGCCGTAGTCGGCCCGCAGCACGACGTCCTCGTCGAGTACCGCGAGTAGCGCTTCGAAGTCGCCCTCGCGCGCGGCGGTGAGGAAGGCGTCCACGACCTCTCGCTGGCGGACGAGGTCGGCGTCGGAGACCGCAGCCGTCCCCCGTACCCGGCGGCGCGCG
>JBKPOM010000195.1:0-9274 GCA_046733115.1 Actinomycetota bacterium
GCACGGACTCGAGGTTCTCTTGCGGCGTTGTCCTAAGGACTTTCTCGACGTGCAGCTTCCAGCTCTTGGCGACGATGCAGGCGACGGGCGCCGAGAGGGAGGGGAGGAGCGTGATCGCGGGGTCGTCCGCGGCCCGCCCGCCCGGTCGCCGCGCCCGCGTGAAGGCGACGAGCGTCGCGTGCGAGAGCGAAGAGGCGTCGAAGCCCTCGAAGAATTCTAAATCTTTGGGATTGGAGGCGGGGAAGCCCGCTTCGATGTAGTGAACTCCCAAAGCGTCTAGCTCGTGGGCTATGCGGGCCTTGTCTTCGGCGGTCAGGCTCACGCCCTCGCGCTGGGTCCCGTCGCGTAGCGTCGTGTCGAAAAGCTTCATGCTCATATCACACCCTCTCCCGCCGCGACCCACCGGCTCACGGCCTGTGTTACCTCTTCCGTCGTCTTCGTTCCGCCGAGATCGGCGGTAAGGAAATGGGCCTCCAGGGCGACGGAGACACCCTGCTCGATGGCCTCGGCCACGTCGGGACGGCCCAGAGTGTGCCGGAACATCAGTGCCGCGGACAAAATAGTCGCATAAGGGTTGGCCTTCCCCTCCCCCGCGATGTCGGGGGCCGAGCCGTGCACGGGCTCGAAGATGCCGGGTGAGCCCGGCTCGCCCAGAGACGCGCTCGGAAGCATGCCCATCGAGCCGGGGAGCATGGCTGCCTCGTCGGAGAGGATGTCGCCGAAGAGGTTCTCTGTCAGCAAGACGTCGAACCTTTTTGGGGATTGGACGAGGTACATGGCCGCGGCGTCGACGAGGATATGGTCGAGATCCACCTCGGGATAATCTTCGGCCACCTCCGTGACCACCTTGCGCCACAACCGGCTCGTAGCCATGACGTTGGCCTTGTCCACGCTGGTTACCCGGCGCTTGCGTCGCTTCGCGGCGTCGAACGCTACCCGCGCTACCCGATCTATTTCCTCGCGCGTGTACAGGCTGAGGTCGCTGGCCCTCTCCTCCCCTTCCTCCTTCTCCCCGAAGTAGGCTCCGCCCGTCAGCTCCCTTACGATTAGCACGTCCACGCCCTCAACAACCTCGCGCTTGAGGGGCGAGGAGCCGAGCAGCGCGGGCAAAGCCTCGACGGGCCTCAGGTTGGCGAAGGCCCCGAGGTGCTTCCTCAGCCCGAGCAGCCCGGCTTCGGGGCGCACGGGGGCATCGTCGAAGTCGGGGTGGCCGACCGCGCCGAGCAGGACCGAATCAGAAGCGAGGGCTGCGTCGAGCGTCTCCGCCGAGACGGGCTCGCCCTCTTCGCGGATGGCGGTGCCGCCGATCCTGCGTTCTTCGTAGACCATTTCGATGCCGAAGTGATCCGCCGCCGCGTCGACGACCTCGCGTGAGGCCCCGATCACCTCGGGTCCGATGCCGTCCCCGGGGAGCAACAATATCTCGAACGAGCTTCGCAAATCGTGATCCTCCTAGAACTCGGGCCTCGACGCCAGCCACTCCTGGCCGCCGGGACCCAGAGCGTCCGCGAGCAACCTCTCGGCCCGCTCCTCGTCGACTACTTCGTCTTCTTCCCAGAGATCATGGAAGATGCTTCGCAGGAAGCCTTCGCCGAACTCTTCCAGGGTCGCCGCGCCGAGCAGGAGCAGCAGGTTCTGGAACGACATCTGATCCCGCGCCCCCGCCGGACCCCGGAAGTCCCGCATCGTAAACCCGGGCTCCTTTTCTATCCGCGACAGGTGATCTTCCAGCGACAGACCGGCCGTGCGGGCTATCGCCGCCGAGGCGGCCTGCGGAACAAATTCGCCGAGCCAGGCCGGGGCCCTCACGACCTCCCGCGAGAGCAAGAAGGCGTGGGCCAGCTCGTGCCAGGCGGCGAGTGGCAGCGTGGCGGTGGTGCTTGGCCTGAACACCCGCGACAACTCTTCGGGCAGCACCAGGGCAGGCGGCTCGACGGAACGGGTAAAGTAGGGAAGGCCTGGTGGGTAGGGCCGCGCGTTATCGCGCGGGGCGTCCTTCCAGTCCTCGTCGGCCACGAGGAGCGCGATTATCACCGGGGACTCAACGGAGAGTATCTTGGTGAGCGTACCGTAACCCTCCGCGAGATAGACCCGAACCTCTCTTGCCTTATCCTCCAGCCGCGGGGCGTGGAGCACGGGCACCGCTCCGGCCGGGCGTTCGTAACTCGGCGGGGCGGCGCCCCGTTTCTCTGGGACCCCTACGGCGCTACCTGCGCGTCCCACCTGGCTCCGACCATGCCTGCCGTGTAAACGTTGACGGCCCGCACGTAGGCGCGTGCCGCCGCCTCCACAACGTCCTGGGAGAGGCCGCGTCCGGCGTAGTCGCCCCCCTCGAACTCCACGGAGATCCTGACCTCGCCTAGAGCGTCCTTGCCGCCCGTGACGGCGTCGATGCGGAAGTCTGTCAGCCTACCCTTTATGTTCGTGGCGGCGTCGATGGCGCGGAAGACCGCGTCGACGGGGCCCTCGCCCTCGGCCTCCGCCTCGAAGGTGCCGCGATCCGCGTGCGAGATGGTCACGGCGGCCCTGCTCTGGCGGCCCGTCGCGGCGACGACCCTGAACGACTCCAGGACGAACTTGCCCTCGAAGGAGCCGACCTCGTCCGCCGCTATGGCCTCCAGGTCGGCGGCGGTCACGGTCTTCTTGTGGTCGGCTATCTCCTTGAAGCGCGCGAAGGCCCGCTTGAGCACCTCGCCCTCGACGTAGTAGCCGAGCTCTTCGAGGGCGTCTTTCAGGGCGTGGCGGCCGGAGTGCTTGCCGAGGAAGATGTTAGTGCCTTCCAGGCCGATGTCTTCTTTGGTCATGATCTCGAAAGTCCGCCTGTCCTTGAGCACGCCGTCCTGGTGGATGCCAGACTCGTGCAGAAAAGCGTTGCGCCCCACGATGGCCTTGTTCGGCGGAACGTCGTAGCCCGTGATGTTGGAGACCATGCGGCTCGTGTTGGCGAGCTGGCGCGTGTCCACGCCAACCTCCGCCCCGTAGAAATCCTGGCGCGTGGCGAGCGCCATCACGACCTCCTCCAAAGAAGCGTTGCCCGCACGTTCCCCGATGCCGTTGACGGCGACCTCGATCTGGCCGGCCCCGATCTCGACCCCGGCGAGCGAGTTGGCCACCGCCATCCCCAGGTCGTCGTGACAATGCACCGAGAGGATGCGATATTCGAGCCCCGGTACCCGCGCTTGCAGCTCCTTCAAGAAAGCCACGAACTCGACCGGCGTCGTGTAACCGACGGTGTCGGCGATGTTGACTACGTCTGCCCCGGCCTCGACGGACGCCGCGACGACCTCGGACAGATATCCTATGTCCGTGCGCGTCGCGTCCATCGGGGAGAACTCGACGTTCTCGCAGAGACTTTTCGCGAAGACGACTGCCTCACCTGCCCGCTCCAGAATGTCTTTCTGGTTCGAACGCATCTGGTGCTCTATGTGGAGATCCGACGTTCCGACGAAGGTGTGGATGCGCGGCCTCTCGGACCACCGCACGGCCTCCCAGGCACGCACGATGTCCTGCTCGTGGATGCGGGCGAGGCCAGCGATCCTGGGTCCCTCGACCTCCGAGGCGATGCGGCTGACCGACTCGAAGTCCCCCTCGCTGGTAATCGGGAAGCCCGCCTCTATGACGTCCACCTTGAGGCGGGCAAGCTGGCGGGCTATCTCTACCTTCTCCTCCACGGACAGGGAGATGCCCGGCGATTGCTCGCCGTCGCGGAGGGTGGTGTCGAAGATCTCTACTCGACGCATGTGTCTCTCATCCTCTCTACATCGAAAACGAAATGAAGTGCAGCTAAGGGTAGTTGGTGGTCGCGGACAGCCCGGCTAGAGACCGGGACGGGTAATTCGCCCGGAGGCCACCCTGGTTAGTCGTAGAGTGGAGGGAAAACGCATGATGTCAGAGACCGGCCTTCATGAAGGGTAGCAGTATCTCACTGCCTCGCCGCCTCTGCAACCTCGACTGCCACCGTCCAGGCGGCGTACTCGTCCCACCCGCCGCGCACGGCCTTGAAGTACAACTCCTGCAAACGCTCGGCGACCGGACCTATGGTGCCCGTCCCGATGGGCCGGTCGTCTACCTCGACCACGGGTGCGATCTGAAACCCCGTCCCGGAGAGGAACACCTCATCAGCGGCGTAGAGCTCCGTCCTGCCCACCTCGCGCTCGATGACCGGCATCCCTAGCTCCTTGCCCGCGAGCTCCATAACGGCATCGCGCGTTATGCCCTCCAGGATGTCGGCCGTGACGGGCGGCGTTATGAGCTCTCCTTTCCTCACCAGGAAGATGTTGGCCGCGCTCGCCTCCGAGACCTGGCCGTCCTGAGTGAGGAAGATGGCATCGTCGTAACCGGCCCTGTGCGCCTCGTCGACCGCGAGCGCCGTGTTGACGTAGGAACCCGTGCACTTGGCCCTTGCCGGAATGGCGTTGTCCGGCGTGCGTCGCCAGGAGGAGACGCAGACCCTCAGGCCCGTGAGCTCCACGTAGTTGCCCATCGGGACCGTGAAGATGGAGAGCTCAGATTCCCCTTTCAGGTTCACC
Source organism: Actinomycetota bacterium (assembly GCA_046733115.1). Classification (GTDB taxonomy): domain Bacteria; phylum Actinomycetota; class Rubrobacteria; order Rubrobacterales; family Rubrobacteraceae; genus Rubrobacter_D. The sequence goes on from JBKPOM010000195.1 coordinate 4,530, forward strand.
CCGACCGATTCGACGGCCTTGAAGGCCAGCGGCCTGATGTAGGTGTCCACGCGCGGGGCGTTGCGCCTGAGTATCTCGAGCGTCGTGTCGCAGAGCTCGTCGACGCTCAAGGGCAGGTCAATGCGGAGCAGCCGGCAGGACTTCTCGAAGCGCTCGTAGTGCTCGCGCATCTTCAGGACCTGTAGCGTCCCGCGCTCCTCGCTCCAGTACGCCCTGATGCCCTCGAAGACGCCCGTGCCGTAGTTTAGGGCGTGGGTAGCGGGGGAGAGGCGAACCTCGCCCATCCTGACCAGCTCGCCGCCATGGTAGGCCCACTCGACGTCCGACGCCGCGAATGCTTTACGACTCATAGGTTCTCACCTCCAGCGGAGCCCGCCGGGGTCCCTATGCCCTCCGCCGCGAGCACCCGCAACTCCTGTCCGATTTTTTCGACCTGCGACTCTGCTTCGCGCCGGCGCATCGCGAGGAAGCTCGACCCGCCAGCCTGGTTTTCGAGTACCCAATCTTTCGCCCACTTGCCGCTCTGGATGTCCGTGAGGATGGTGCGCATCCTCTCTTTCGCGGCCTCGTCGATGATCTTCGGTCCCGCCGTGTAATCGCCGTACTCGGCGGTGTTAGAGATTGAATACCGCATCCTCGCGAGCCCGCCCTCGTAGATGAGGTCCACGATCAGCTTCAGCTCGTTCACGCACTCGTAGTACGCGAGCTCCGGCTGGTAACCGGCCTCGACGAGCGTCTCGAACCCCGCTTTGAGGAGCGCTGTCAGCCCGCCGCACAACACGGCCTGCTCGCCGAAGAGGTCGGTCTCGGTCTCCTCTGCGAAGGTCGTCTCAATGATCCCGGCCCGGCCGCTTCCTATGGCGCGGGCGTAGGAGAGGATCACATCCCTCGCCTGACCCGAAGCGTCGTTCTCGACGGCGAAGAGCGAGGGCATGCCTTTTCCTTCGACGTAGAGGCGCCTGAGTACATGGCCGGGTCCTTTCGGGGCGACGAGCCCGAGGTCTACGTCGGGGGGAACGGAGATCTGGTTGAAGTGGATGTTGAAGCCGTGGGCGAATAGCATGAGATCGCCCTCGGAGAGGTTCGGTCCTACCTCGGCCTGGAAGACGGCCGGCTGCTTCTCGTCGGGGAGTAGCATCATCACCACGTCCGCGTCCCTTACGGCATCGGCGATGGTCTTGACAGGGAGGCCGTCGTCTTCTGCTTTGGGCCAGCTCTTCGATCCCTCGTAGAGTCCGACGGTGACGTCGCAGCCGGACTCCTTCAGGTTCAGGGCGTGGGCGTGGCCCTGGCTACCGTAGCCCAGGATCGCGACCTTGCGGGCCGTGATCTCATCTCCTATGTCTCCCTCACGGTACACCCGCGCCATCTAAACCCCTCCCCCAACTTCGCCTTCAGGATGGGCCACAGGCCCCAGCCTGACCATGTCTTCTACATCATCACCGAGAGCCGCGAGAAAGCCATCGATCTTCTCGGGCTCTCCCGTCGCCACCACCATGCTATCGGCTTCGTGTGCTTCTACCCCGGCCCTCTCGGCGGCCGTCCGCCAATCTGCGGCGGTCTCGACCAGGGCGACTTCGATCGTCTGCGCCGGCCCTGCTTCGCTTACGTCTTCCAGGGCAGAGATGATGGCCGTGTAGCGAAGCGCCGATTCCGGCGGGCAGTCGAGCATGATGGTCGCCCGCATTCCCTCTCCGTCGCGCCCTAGGGTGAAACCGGCGACGGGCATGCGCTTGTTCTGGAGCGTCATCAGGAGCCGGTTCAGGGCGAGCATCCCGCCGGTGAAGCGAACCTCGACGGTGTTCAGGGCGATCTCGGTTGCCGGCTCAGGCACGGTCTTCCTCGATCATCTCGTTGACGGACATGCCAGACGGGATCATGGGGTACACGTTGACCTCCGGGTCGATGTGGAAGTCGAGCATGGTGCACCCTTCCTGCTCCTGAGCCCACCTGACGGCCTCCTCGACGCTGTCGCCCTCGCGGACCGTACGCCCCGAGAGGCCATAGGCCGCGGTGAGTCCTTCGTAGTCTGGCCCGGTTATGGGCGTCTCGGAGTAACGGCGGTTGTGGAAGAACTGTTGCCACTGGCGGACCATCCCGAGGTAGCCGTTGTTCAGGACGGCGACCTTTATGTTCAGCCCGAACTCCTTTATTGTGGCGAGCTCCTGGATGTTCATCTGGATGCCGCCGTCGCCGGCGATGACCCAGACGGGGTCTTCGGGATAAGCGAACGCCACGCCCATCGCCGCCGGCAGCGCGAAGCCCATCGTGCCGAGGCCGCCGCTCGTGATGTGGCTGTTCGCCTTCGTAAACTCGAAGAACTGGGCAGCCCACATCTGGTGCTGACCCACGTCCGTGACGATCCGCAAATTCGGGCCGGCCGCCTCCTTTATGGCTTCCATCACCTGTATCGGACCGTACCCGTCCCGCGCCGATTCCTTGCGCCTCCTCTCCGGCTCCTGGGTCTCCGCGAGCTCTTCGCGCCACTGGTCGCACCCTTCGCCCTCCGGAATGTCGTCCAGGTGGGCGAGGATCGTGCGCATCGCGGCCTTCGCGTCGGCTGTAACACCCACGGTAGGCTTGATGACCTTGCCGAGCTCGGAGGGATCGATGTCGATGTGGATCACCTTCGCGTTCGGGGCGAACTTGTGTGCCGCGCCGGTGATCCTATCGTCGAAGCGCATCCCGACCGCGAACAAGAGGTCGGAGCGGTCGATGGCGCGGTTCACGCTGGCCTGCCCGTGCATCCCCGGCCAGCCCAGATAAAGTGGGTGGTCGTCGGGGAAGGCGCTGATGCCCAGGAGCGTCGTAACGACGGGGATGCCGGACCTCTCGGCGAGCAGCCTCAGCTCCATCTCGGCGCCGCCGAGCGTCACGCCGTGTCCGGCCAGGATCAGGGGCCGCTTCGCGCTCCTCAGAAGCATCGCCGCCCGCTCCAAGCCCGGTGACTCGACGGGAGGCGGGGCCTCCTTCAGACGCCGGTAGCCGTTGTCGTTCGTGGCCGCGAACTGCACATCCTTGGGAACGTCGATGAGGACCGGGCCAGGCCTGCCGGAGCGTGCGATCTCGAACGCGCGCCGCATCGTCGGGTACAGTTCGTCGGGGTCTTCGACCAGGAACGAGTGCTTGGTAAAGGGCAGCGTCATGCCCATCACGTTCGTCTCCTGGAAGGAGTCCTTGCCGAGGGCCGGACGCCCGACCTGGCCCGTTATCGCCACGAGCGGCACCGAGTCCATCTGCGCAGTGGCTAGCCCGGTAACGAGGTTAGTCGCCCCGGGTCCGCTGGTTGCCACGCACACCCCCACGCGTCCCGTAGCCCTCGCGTAGCCATCGGCGGCGTGGGCGGCTGCCTGTTCATGGCGGGTGAGGACGTGTCTTAGAGGGTAGTCGGGGAGGGCGTCGTAGAAAGGCATAATCGCGCCGCCCGGGTACCCGAAGAGGTACTCGACCCCCTCGTCGAGTAGCGCCTCGCACATGGCTTCGCTACCCGTGCGCGGCCTGTATTCGATGTTGAATGCTGTGTTTTCCATGGTTTACCCCGTTCGTGTAGAGAGAATCACGTCTGGGCCTTGCCGAAGAACGGGGCCTGCCCGTCTTGCGGCTTTAGGCGGACCGGAGAGCGCCGTCCCGGCCCGCCCGGCTAATTAGTCGTAGGGCGGAGGGTACGGCTACCGTGGATACTCGCGGGTGGATGGGGGGAGCGAGCAGGCGTGAGATCTTGAGCATCAAGCCCGAGACCTTCTTCTGCGCCGTTTTCCAGACTTCCGTCAAAACTCCTCGCTCGCTTCTCGCCCGCAAGTGTCGTGAAGGGTTACACAACGGTAGAGGGTTGTCAAGGTTTTGGCCGTTTAGTCTCGCAGGCTCAGGGCAAAAAGAAACAGGTTGTAAGAAACTTGTAGCAAATCGGGAGGTTTGTTGAGCAAGCAAAGGGACTCAGGCCGTTTTCCTATCCTGGCGTTGTTGTGCGCCGCGCAGTTCATGGTGGTCCTGGACTTCTCGATCATAAACGTCGCATTGCCTTCTATCCGCGACGAGTTCGGCCTCTCCAGAGCCGGGTTGCAGTGGGTGATCACAGGGTACGTTCTGACGTTCGGGGGGTTTCTGCTGCTCGGCGGGCGGGTGGCCGACATATACGGGCGAAGGCGGGTCTTCGTGGCCGGCCTATTGCTCTTCGTTACGGCTTCTCTGGCGGGCGGATTGGCCTCTTCCGCGGCCGTCCTGGTGGGAGCGCGCGCCGTTCAGGGTCTCGGGGCGGCTGCCGTCTCGCCGGCGGCGCTCTCCATACTCACGACGAGCTTCCCGGAAGGCGCGGAGCGCAACCGGGCGCTTGGCATCTGGGGCGGAGTCGCGGCGGGGGGCTTCTCCGCTGGCGTCATCCTGGGTGGCTTCCTGACCGAGATCCTGGGTTGGGAGTGGGTGATGTTCGTCAACGTGCCGATAGGCGGCGTGGTGGCGATACTCGCGCCCTTCATCCTGCAAGAGAACAAGGGAGAGGTGGCAGGGAGGAAGCTGGACATTTCCGGTGCCGTCTCTGTCACGGCCGGTCTCATCGCGCTCGTCTACGCCCTCTCAGGTGCCGGCGGGGCCGGCTTCTTCTCGCCGAGGATCATACTCTCCTTCGGCCTCGCGGTCGTGCTACTCGCGGGGTTCTGGGTCATAGAGTTGCGGACGCGGGACCCGCTCGTGCCGCCGGGCGTAGTCCGGCGCCGGACGCTTACGGGAGCGAACGTCGTCGGACTCCTGAT
>JBKPOM010000196.1:0-8666 GCA_046733115.1 Actinomycetota bacterium
GGATCCTTGAGACGGCCAGGGAGAAGGACGCAGACATCGTCGGGCTCTCAGGCCTCATAACGCCTTCGCTTGATGAGATGGTCCACAACGCGAAGGAGATGCAGCGGGAGGGCTTCGACATACCGCTCCTCATAGGCGGAGCGACGACCTCCCAGACGCACACGGCCGTCAAGATAGCGCCGGGCTACGACCAACCCGTGATCCACGTAAAGGACGCCTCGCGCGCTGTCGGCGTGGTCCAGAACCTCGTGAGCGAGAGACACAAGGCGTCTTACGCGGAGCGGATCGCCGCCGACTACGAGCGGGCTCGCGAGAAGCACGCGGGCCGCCGCTCGCAGACCCGGCTCACGACGCTGGAGCGTGCTCGCGCCAACAGGATGAAGATCGACTGGAACGGCTACGCGCCACCGAAGCCGAACGTGCCCGGCGTGCGGACTTTCGACGACTACGCGTTGGAGGAGATCCGGCCATATATAGACTGGACGCCCTTCTTCCATTCCTGGCAACTGAAGGGTAGCCATCCGAAGATACTCAACGACCCCGAGAAGGGCGAGGAAGCCCGCAAGCTCTTCGCCGACGCGCAGGCGCTTTTGGCCCGCATCGTGGCTGAACGGTGGTTGACAGCGCGCGCCGTCTTCGGCCTCTTCCCCGCGAACGCCCTGGAAAACGACTCCGTAGAGATCTACACGGACGAGTCGCGTGGGGAGGTGCTCGCCGGCCTCAACTTCCTGCGCCAGCAGAAGCAGAAACCGCCGGGCCGTCCGAACCACTCGCTGGCGGACTTCGTCGCCCCGAAGAGCATGGGACTCGAAGACCACATCGGGCTCTTCGCGGTGACCGCGGGGCTTGGTGCCGACGAGGTTGCACGCCGTTTCGAGGAAGAGAACGACGACTACAACGCCATCATGGTCAAGGCGCTCGCCGACAGGCTCGCGGAGGCTCTTGCCGAGCTGTTGCACCGTCGGGTCCGCACGGAGTTCTGGGGCTACGCGGCGGGCGAGACGCTCGACAACGAGGCCCTGATCCGGGAAGAGTACAGCGGCATCCGCCCGGCACCGGGATATCCGGCCTGCCCAGAGCACACGGAGAAGCGTACCCTCTGGAGCTTGCTCGACGTCGAGAACAACATCGGCATCGCGCTGACCGAGAGCTGCGCGATGTCGCCGGGCGCGGCGGTCAGCGGCTACTACTTCTCGCACCCCGACTCGAGATACTTCGGCGTGGCCGAGATCGGCCGCGACCAGGTCCAGAATTATGCCGAACGCAAAGGCTGGACACTGGAAGAGGCCGAGAGGTGGCTCGCCCCCAACCTCGGCTACGATCCGCAAAAACCGTCCGTTGACGGTGCTACGGAGGTTCCACAGGCCGTGAGCAAGACCGCGGGCTAGTGATAGAGGCTGGCCAAGGCGGCTGGCACCACTATCGTCGTCAAGCGTCGTCTGGTTACAATTGACCAGCGAAATGCGCCGTGCTGCTCAGGCCAAGATCTGGCCTGCACGGTAGAGTCAAGTTGCCGGTCGAAAGAAGGGCGGGAGGTTATGGCGAAGGTTTTCGTCAAGCGTCGCCTCGTGAAGAGCAGCGCACGGGAGAAATACCGCGACTACGGGTACACCGACCGGGAAGAGGTACGGCGCTTCGCCGAGAGGTCTTTGAACAAAATTGCCGCTCCTTCGAGAGGAGCGGCATGAAGCCGACCATCTGGTTGTCGCCCACCATCCCGATCTCCATTCTTCTGACGATCGCGATCGGAAGCGAGTTGCTGATCGGGGGCCTTCTGCGCGGCGAGCCTACTTCGTGTCGCAAGCCATAGGCCAGGACATCGTCACACTGGGTGCCGCGCTTCCCGCTCTGGTGGTCGGTGCGATTCTCGCGAGCCGGGACTCGGAACGCGCGAGGCCCGTCTGGCTGGGAGTTCTGACCTACCTCGTGTACACCTACATCATCTACGCGTTCCACGTGCGCTTCAACCCTTTGTTTCTGGTCTACGTCGCCTTGCTCGGATGCTCGCTGTACGCCCTGATCGGGGGTCTCGCCACCACAGACTTTGCACACATCAAATCTCGCTCTTCGGGTAAGGCGCCGCTCAGGGCCGTGGGCATCTTCCTGGCGGTAGTGGTCGTCCTGTTCTACTTCTCGTGCCTCGGCGAGGTCGTCCCTGCTTTGACCTCGGGAGAAGTCCCGCAGAGTGTGGTGGACAACGGTACCCCCACCAACGGGGTCCACGTGCTGGACATGGCCCGGATCCTCCCCGCCGCGGCGTTGACGGCGATCTGGCTGTGGCAGAAGCGGGCACTCGCCTATGCGCTGGCGGGCGCCCTTCTTACCTTCTTCTCGTTGCTCGGGCTCGCCATCACGGCGATGATGATCTCCATGAGCTTCTACGCCCAGCCCGTGGCGCCGTTCATGGCAGTCGTCTTCGGCGTCGTCGCAGCGGTCAGCCTGTATTTGACGGTGTGGTATCTAAAGGGGCTCAAGAACAATAGTTAGCCGGCTAACTATCTCTCAAAGCGCACCTTTTCGAAGCCCAGCGTGGTGGCGAAGGCGCGGATGCTATCTTCTGCGTTCCCTTTGGCGGAATCCAGGATCCCATTCTCGCGGGCGGAGGCTTTGATCTTCTGCACCGCCCGCAGTCGGTCTTCCTCGACGAGGTCGTCGTCAGGATGGAAGTTCAGGGGGCTCAGGCCCGGTCGTAGACGCGGGTCGTCTCTTCATCGAGGCTGGCGGAGAGGATCTCCGGTTCGGGCAGGTCGATGGTGACGGCGTCGCCGTTGACTCTCACGCCATCTTTGTGAATGCCGCCTAGATCGACCCCCGCTTCGACGTTACCCGTGGCGATCACGAGAACCTTCTCGCCGTTGAACACGCGCTCCCAGATGTCGCCGCCGGACTCTTTCGTGACCGGCACGGACTCGGTCCAGCGTACCGTCGCCAGCTTGTCGAGCTCCCGTATCCCTTCCACCACCACGGGCCCCGTCGTGGTACGCGGCGGCTTCTCCCCCAGGAGCTGTCCCAACAAGGGCAACGTCGAACCGTAGCGCGCGAGCCCGACGCCGAGCGCGACGCTGAGAACGCCGATGACGAGCCCCAAGACGAGCGTCGCCCCCAGCCCACCGCCTTTCCTGCCCATGGCTCGCCTTTTCGAGGGTACAGATCTGGAGATTCTACACCGGGGCGATTTCTAGCGGAACTCGGGCAGGATCTCCTTCTCATAAAGGTCGAAGAATGGCTTCTGGTCGGGGCCTATCTGCTGGATGTAGACCTCATCGTAGCCGGCCTCGGCGAAGCTCCGGATCATCTCGCGGTGCGGCTCGGGGTCAGGACCGCAAGGCAAGGACTCCGAGATAACATCCTCGGTGACGAGCTGCGTTGCCTGCTCGAAGTGGGCCGGCGTGGGCAGCACCTGCGCGAGCTCTCCTAGCAGGGCCTCGTTCGGCCAGGTGCGGTAAGCGGTCCTCACGCACTCCTCTCTGTCGTCGCCGTAGCAGACCTTGAACGCGCCGTGGGCGGGACCATCCCCGCCGCCCGAGGAGCGGAAGAGCTCGAGTAGCTCCGCGTCCGGGGCGACGTTCATGTAGCCATCCCCGATCTTCCCCGCCAGCCGCGTGGCCTTCTGCCCGAACCCGGAGACCAGAATAGGGGGCGTCTCGTCGGGAAGCGTATACAGCCGGGCGTTCTCGACAACGTAGTGCTTGCCCTCGTAGTCCTTCGTGCCGCCTTCCCAGAGCAGACGTATGATCTCGACGGCCTCTTCGAGCATCTCGAGCCGTACGTCCGTCGACGGCCACACGTCGCCGAAGATGTGCTCGTTCAGCGCCTCTCCGGAGCCGACGCCGAGGCCGAAACGTCCCCCGAGCATTACGGCCGAGGTCGCGGCGGCCTGCGCGATGATCGCCGGGTGGATGCGGAGCGTCAGGCAGGTAACGGCGGTGTAGACCGGCAGGGAAGTCACCTGCGAGAGGCCGCCGATCACCGACCACACGAAAGGACTGTTGCCCTGCGCCTCGACCCAGGGATGGTAGTGGTCGGAGATCCAGAGTCCCTCGAACCCGGCCTCCTCGGCCATACTGGCCTGCTCCAGCAACTCCCCCGGCCCGAACTCCTCGCAAGATAAGAAATACCCGACTTTCATGAGACCTCCCGACAGACGATATACGGCCTCGTTAGAGTACCCTCATAGGGGGCGTTTTAGGCATCAGGTTTCAGGCTACAGGCTCCAGGGAATGGAGTGGTTGGATGGGCTGCGTGGCTACCACGTGACCCGTCGTACCGCATCAGGGTGGTTACCTCGTAGCAGAGGATTCTCGCTTTCGCGGGAATGACGCGTGTGGGGGCCGGCACACCCGCAGAGAGTCAGAACGCGGTCCCGTCCGGAAGGACTCGGATAGGCCTATCGAAGCCCCAGCCCCCCACCCTATTCCCTGAAACCTGACGCCTGAAGCCTGATGCCTTCAAGCCTGGATATTCGTCTGGCGCCAGCGGGTGTGCCCACCGAGGCCGGCGGCCTCCGGAAACTCTTCGCCCTTCGAGAGCTGGACCCGGATCGGGGGCAGCATCGTGCCCCTATCGCAGACGTAGGTGCCGGAGAAGGGGGCTTTGTCGCCGGGTCCGAAGGTGGGACCGTAGGGTCTGTAGCGGGCGAGTATGTCTTCGAGGCTGGCCATCACAGCGTTACGGAGCGGGCCTCGTTGAAGCCTGGGGTTTCCTCGAGGGTGTTCAGAACTTCATCGGGGACGGGCTCGTCGACGGTGACGGCCATCGCAGCGCGGGAGCCGGGCTCTCCGCGCCCGACGGCCATGTTGCCGATGTTGATGCCGTGCTCCCCGAGGATGCCGCCGAGTTTGCCGATCATACCGGGCCTGTCCTCGTTGCGGATGAAGAGCATGTGCTTCTCGGGCACCATGTCGAAGTCGAAACCCAGCGCCCCGACGAGTCGCGGCTGCATCCTCGGCCCGAAGAGGGTGCCACTGACGGCATTCTCGCCCATGCGTAGCTCGACGAGGCTCGTGTAGTCGGCAGTCTCCGAAGAGCGGGAGGTCTCAACCTTGAGGCCCCGCTCCCTGGCGAGCGCGGGCGTGTTCACGAAGTTCAGCGGCTCGAAGACCATCGGCGCGAGGAGGCCTTTTTGGGCCGAGACGTCGAGGAGGCGCGTGTCGAAGCCGGCGACCTCGCCGCGGTACTCGATCCTCAACGTGTCAGAGGCCTCGTCCGTTAGCTGGTAGAGCAAGCTCCCCAGTGCCTCGCAGAGTCCTGAGAACTGGGCGACGAACTCGGCGCCCTCCCCCATCGGAACGGGGGCGTTTATAGCGTGCATCGGGACGACGCCGCTGAGGGCCGTGGCGACCTGCTCAGCGGCCGTTATGCCGGCCCTGTCCTGCGCTTCGGCGGTGCTCGCCCCGAGGTGGGGCGTCACCACGACGTTAGGGAGTGTGAAGATCGGGGACCCCGTCGTCGGCTCCTCGGCGAACACGTCGAGCGCCGCCCCCGCGATGGTGCCTTCTTTGAGCGCGTTGTAGAGATCCGTCTCCTCCACGATGCCGCCGCGTGCCACGTTTACGAGGTAGGCGGTCGGCTTCATCTTCGCCAGGCTCTCCTCGTTGACTAGGCCCATCGTCTGCGGCGTACGCGGGACGTGCAGCGAGAGGAAATCGGACCGCTCGAAGACTTCGTCGGTGGTCTCGGCCCGCTCGACGTTCATCGAGCGCATCCTGTCTTCGGAGACGTAGGGGTCGTAAGCCAGGATCCGCATGCCCATGCCGAGGGCGCCGCGCGCGACGATGGCGCCGACGTGGCCGAGCCCGATCAGGCCGAGCGTCTTCCCCGAAACCTCCACGCCCTTGAACGCACTCCTCTTCCACTCCCCATCGCGCAACGAAGAATCCGCCGCAGGGATGCGCCGCGCAGAGGCGAGCATGAGCCCAAGCGTGTGCTCGGCAGCAGCTACGGTGTTGCTTTCGGGGGCGTTGGCGACTATGACGCCGCGCTTGGTGGCGGCCTCTATGTCTATGTTGTCCACGCCGATGCCGGCGCGGCCAATGGCCTTGAGGTTGTCGGCCCGGTCTATTACCTCGGCGGTCACTTTGGTGGCGCTGCGGACGATCAGGCCGTCGTAGTCCCCGATCGTCTCCAGCAGCTCTTCCGGACTGAGGCCGAGGCGAACGTCCACCTCGAAATCTCTCTTCAGAAGCTCGATGCCGGGGTCGGCGAGCTTTTCGGGGATCAGGACTTTCAAGCGGTTACCCCGCTCTTCGAGAAAACCCTCTGGGCCGCGCCGACGCCCCTGCCGAGCTCGACCGGGTAGTCGAGCGACTCGAGCGCGAGTTCAGTGGCCGCGATCGTGGTGATGATGTCGAAGGCGTCGAAGTAGCCGCAGTGGCCGATGCGGAAGATTCTACCCGCCATCTCGCCCTGCCCACCCGCGACCTGTATCCCGTGCTCGCGGAAGATCATGCGCACGAGCTGCTTGCCATCAATGCCCTCCGGCACCCACGCCGCGGTCACCGCCGAGTTGAGGTCTTCGTCGGGCCCGAAGAGCTTGAGCCCCATGCCCTTGATGCCTTCCCTCGAAGCCCGACCGAGCATGACGTGACGCTCGAAGACGTTCTCTACGCCCTCCTCGATGAGCTGCTGCAGCGCGAGGTCCAGCTGGAGAATAAGGCTCACCGCGGGCGTCCACGCCGTCTGCGCCGGGTCCTTCTCGTAGGCCCTCTTGGCGGCCGTCCAGTCGAAGTAGTAGCGCGGCATCCGCGACTCCTCGTGCATCCGCATCGCCCGCTCGCTGACGCTCACAAAACCAAGCCCAGGAGGCGTCATGAGCGCCTTCTGCGAGCCCGCGACGACCACGTCGACGCCCCACTCATCTGTCCTCAACGTGCAAGCCCCGAGTCCCGAGACCGCGTCGACAATAGTGACGACATCCGCGGCCGCGCTGGCGAAGCCTTCGATATCGTTGACGGTGCCAGTCGAGGTCTCGGAGAGGACGCAAATAGCGGCCTTGATCTCCGGGTCACCCGCAAGCGCCTCGGCGACCTCGTCGTTGTCGGCCTTCTCGCCCCACTCGTACTTGAGTTCGGTGACTTCGAGACCGAACGCCCGGGCCATCTTGACCCAGCGGCCACCGAAGTTGCCGTTGTTCACGACCAGTACCTTGTCGCCCGGCGAGAAGAGGTTCTGGATCGCACCCTCGAACGCCCCCGTCCCGCTCGCCGTATAGGTAAAGATGTCGTTCTCCGTTAGGAAAACGCGCTTCAAATTCTCGTTCACCCGCGTGAACACCTCGCCGAACTCAGGGGTGCGGTGGTGAATGATAGGTAGCGCCCCCGCCGCGGAGACCTCGGGCGGTATCGGAGTCGGGCCGGGAGACATAAGACGGTACTTGTTCATCATCGGTTGTGAGCTTCCTCTCTTACCGCGGACAACAGGACTTACATTTTAGACACTGTCGTTGCCGATGGCTACATATTGGGACATCTCTTTTACAAAGTGTTGCTTTCTCGCGGGGTAGGCTTCAGGCAGCAGGTTTCAGGCTTCAGGATTTTTCGGTGAACGGTGACGGAGACGATAGGGGGATGTGTAGCACTCCGATAGGTCAAACTGAGTCCCTTTACTGGGACCGCGTTCGGGCCGCGGGCACCGTAGCACTCCCGCACGCGTCATTCCCGCTAAGCGGGAATTCACGGAGATGGCAGGGGACTCGCGGGCGATGGCGACTTCCGTCGTGCCGCTGGTATCCACCCGTACTTGGCATCAAACGATTGGGAAAGTCCTGTAACATGGTCACATGGACCATGAGGAGGTTGGCCGCTACTGGGACGGGAACGCCGAGGTGTGGACGGCTGGTGCGTGCCGGCTCCGACCACTACCGCGACGGCCTGAACACCCCTGCCTTCTTCGAGATGCTCCCGGATGTCGATGGCCTTTCCGGTCTCGATATCGGCTGCGGGGAGGGACACAACACCAGGCTGCTCGCGAAGCGTGGTGCCCGCATAACCGGGATTGACATCTCCGAGAGGTTCGTCCGCCACGCCAGAGAGGCCGAAGTCATGCGGCCCCTCGGCATCGGCTACAAGCTCGCGAGCGCCGTTGATCTTCCGTTCGGTGAGGCGAGCTTCGACTCCGCGACGGCCTTCATGAGCCTCATGGAAATCCCCGAGGCGGAATGCGTGCTGGCGGAGGTCTTCAGGGTTCTAAAGCCCGGCGGGTTCTTCCAGTTTTCCATCACCCATCCCTGCTTCGACACGCCACACCGCAAGAACCTCCACGACGAGACGGGATACACCTACGCCATCGAGGTCCGCGACTACTTCGGCGGGAGGGAGAGGTCAAAGAGTGGCTCTTCTTCGCTACTCCCCCGGAGGTCCGCGAAGGATTATCGCATTTCCGCACCCCCGTTTTCATGCGCACCTTGAGCTCGTGGCTGAACAGGATAGTCGGGACCGGCTTCGTGCTGGAACGCTTCGGCGCACCGTGTCCGGGCGACGAAGCGGTCCGTGAACGTTCCGGGCTGCAAGACGCGCAGGTCGTGGCTTATTTTCTGCACGTCAGGGCGAGAAAACCGGCAGGGACAGAGGGCTAATCGAAGCCGGCACCCTCGAGCGCGGGTAGCGCAGCCCTGGCGTAACGGGCGGCGTACGCTGTATCGGCGCTGGCGGGGAACCCGGTGGGCTCCC